>CAIVNT010000080.1 GCA_903907305.1 uncultured Ignavibacteriota bacterium | reverse complement strand
TCAACAGTTGTTTGTAGATCTTCCTGGTCCGGTCCGCGGTCTATAATCATTTCAATAGCTTCATCACCGGAAACGGATACATTCTGCGACAGCATTGTGACAGTGGATATTAACGAAAGCACAAAATATATGACCGATATTGTTCGTTTCATTACAATGTCACTCCAATCGTATGCGTTAATCCTAATATCGGATGCGAGGAAACGCCATAATTGAATTGAATTGAAAACAGATTGATTGCAATACCTGCGGAGAACATCGAACTACTGCCGTCTATACCGAACCGTAGAGTCAACAATTCATGCGGATAGATCTCAATACTTCCGTTAGAATAGACCGGATAACGAATATCCTTAACAATATCGGCTGTGACCATCACCAATTGTTCAATTGAGAGAGAGAATCCCGAAGAGATCTTTTGCGGAATATCATCATCTCCCCCGAAAGAACTTCCTGTCACATTTTGAATGGATGTTCCTATCGTTATAGCGTCCGCCAGAGAATAGAGAGCACCGATGTCTATTACCGGACGTATTCCAGTGCCGTAACGCTCGATGGAAAGATGATAGAGGTGAAATGATGCTCCAACCGCAATTTCATTCGACACAGGATAGGCTGCACTAATAGAACCGATCGTCTCACGGTATAATGAAAATCCGAACGATTGGACTCCAAATCCGAAAGTGCCTATGGAAATATTGTCCGTCACTATCATTCCATAGCCGGCAAGTTGATCCAATTGAAATGGAGACGGAGTATAGAAGACTGTGCCTCGCAGTTTGTTCTCGTGTGCGATGGACGCAGGATTCAACCAGAGATTATCGGATGAGAATATTCCTGTCCCGCCGAATGCTCTCGCCAAAACCGACGCCGGCTGCGAAGTTCGTTCGAATCCTGCCACACTTATTTGGACCGTGAGAATCACTTGAATGAGGGTGACGAAAACTTTATATTGTCGCATACGGTATCTTCTCCATCTTGTCTGAAAGGGATGTTATGCTTCGCAGTCTGTTTGCTTTTTGCTGTTTGTCGATGATCGGTTATGCGCAGATCGAGTGTGATGTTACGGTGAATCTTGAGCAGGTGTCGAGCGCAAAGGATAAACTTCAGAATTTCGAACGGGACCTTGAAAGTTATATTAACGGCCAAAAGTGGTCATCGGAAGATCTGGGCGGCGAAAAGATCAAATGCACGATGAACATCTTCATTACTGCTGCTGATGGGAATTCATTCAAAGCACAGGCATTCATCGGCAGTTCACGTCCCATCTTTGTGGGAAAGAATCCGTCACAGAAAAAAACGCCAGTGATACGTATCTTCGATGACAAATGGGAATTCACGTATGTACAGGGGCAGCCTTTGTACCGTAACGAGACGCAGTACGATCCCTTGACGGATTTCATCGATTATTACATGTATCTGGTGATGGGATTTGATTATGATTCCTATGATAAACTCAGCGGCACTCCATTTTTCCGGAAAGCATCTCTCATCTGTTCACAGGCACCTTCCAGTGCCTCCGGTTGGGACCGCGGTACCGGTTCGACATACAGCAAATATAATTTTACTGAAGAACTTTTGAATCCTACGAATCAATTGTTCCGCGAAGGATGGTACGCATATCACTTCCGCGGTTTGGATCTTCTTGCAACCAAACCGGAAAAAGGATATGATAACATCGTGCTGATGGTGAACAATATAAAGTCACTCAAACAAAATTCAAACCCGAGGGCCATCCTGTTCAAGATATTCTTTGATACGAAGTATGGGGAATTAGCGGAGGTATTTAAGGGGTATAACGATAAGAATATCTATCAAACATTGATCCAGATCGATCAAGCACATCAAACGTCGTATGAAGAAGCGGCAGGTTCGCGTTAACGGTAACCTCGCTTGACAATGGAATTATTACTCTCCCCACTCGAGCACTTCAAGTTTTACGGAAGCAGTTCCGTTCTTCATCATATCTAACGCTTCGGCAGCACCGAGCGAAAGATCCATGATTCGCTCCAGTTTGAACGGACCGCGGTCATTAACACGAACGACACACGATTTTCCATTCTCTGAATTCGTCACACGCACTTTAGTCCCGAACGGAAATGATCTGTGCGCTGCAGTGAATCCGTGCATATCATAGATCTCTCCATTGGCAGTCTTCTTCCCGTGAAAATCATGTGCGTAGAAGGAAGCGATTCCTTCATATGAGAGCGCCTTACCGTTGGATGTATTTGCAGCAGAACGGGATGCATTCACCTTTGGTTCGGAGAGCCGATCTCTGGTGAAACGCGGAGAGGAAGCACAGGAGGACATTCCGATCAAACAACAAATTCCAAATAACAAATTCCAAACCACGGGTCCCGTTACGGAAAAGCGTAGTTTGGAATTTGAATTTTGAGATTTGGAATTTTCTTTTCTAGAGGTATTCATTCATCTGTTTACGTTTGAG
>CAIVNT010000079.1 GCA_903907305.1 uncultured Ignavibacteriota bacterium | reverse complement strand
CGTCGCGTAAAGTGGTGTCGATCTTGAATCCGTACGTATCGATGAGCGCTTTCGCACCGGCGAGATCACCTTCAGATTTAATCCGCTGGATCTCCGTCAATAATTTGCCGACACCATCGCGCATCTTCTCGTAGCTCGTCACACGGAAATACGTCTTTCCGTTTCTCGTCCCTCGTTCGATGCAGTCAGCATTCTTTAAAAGCCAGTGAATGATCATCTGGCGGTTCTTCATGTGATCCTCTTCCAGCTGGTCGTGGCCTTTGGGAACGCGTTGCAGCTGCACCATTCCCGCATTCCTCACTTCTTTATCATACATCGCTTTCACGGTCTCCATCGTATTGGGGACCAGACCAATCTCGGTCAGTTTCGGATCCCAGATATGATACATCGCAACAAGGTCTGCGCGCGCTTCTTCCAGCGTGGAATAATATCCGGGTAATGCTGCCTGCGGATCGACTTTAAGATTCGGAGAAACTTTTCCCGATGCATGGCCGAGCACTTCGTGAAGTGCGGTGTGCAAATTGTCTGCCAGTGCTGCATACTTATCCGCTCGGTCGATCTCCGTTTGATCATACGCAAATTCTTTCAGGATGTCTTTCCCGCCGGTCTTTTCGTACGCATCTACGATGTTGAAGAGGGTCACGGATTTGCTTCCGTATTGTTCGCGCACATCCTGCTCGTTCGGCAGATTGATGCCGATGGCGCTGACAGGGCCTGCATCGCCCGTTTCTACCACAACATTGATGACGGTATATTTCAACGGCTTCACATCGTTCTTGCGGTATTTCACATCCCACGGCATCTTGTCCTCAAAATACTGAGCGTTCGTGCCGACTTTCTGGAAGAGTTCGGTCAATTCGGGATTCGCAAAATTCACAACGGATTCGAACTGTCCTTTCGCTCCGCGGGCATCCAAATAGACCTCGATGAAGCCGTGGATCATATCCACCTGCGATGATGTCTCTTTTACCCAGCCGATGTTGTATTCGCGCCAATCGTTCAGATCACCGGTCCGGTAGAACTTGATCAGCTTGTCGAGATTCTCGGATTGAAGCGGATTGGACGCAAATGCTTTAGCTTTTTCCAGATAGCTGACGGCGACCTGAAGATCTTCTGCGTACATTCCTGCGGGAATAGAACCGCCGAGATGTATGTTACCCGTCCTGAACACTTTCTCCACAAGTTTTCCGTTCTCTTTCACCACTTTGGAATTGAGCGGGTTCTTCTCATTTCCGGCTTTCGCCCATGCTTCCACTTCGTTGAAGGTCGTCCCTTCATAATTATTGTTTGCGCTGCCTGCAACCATATCTTCACCGGGAGTCTTGTTCGTCTGCACCGATTCGAAATTAAGATCGAACATCGGCTTACACAGCCGTTCGAGTGCGGCATCCAGCGATTCTCCATTCGTCAACGACACAACAGCACCGTCCTTCACGGCAGCCTTCAACGCGGATACAAACTCATCGTATGAAAAGAGAGGAATGAATTTCCGCGAAGTGATATTATCATACTGCGAATTGTTCACCCAGAATAGTTTGGTGTAGAGGACGATTTTTTCCATCAGCGCAGGATCGACCACCTCGGGATGCGTGTAGACCGCTTCGAGCAGTCCGCGGATCTCCAGCGCAGTGCGGTGACGCTGATCGATGGCAATATCCCTTGCGGCAATGGCGGACTGGGCAAGATAGTATGTGAATACTTTTTCCTTCAATGATAATTTTTCAAACCCATCCGCATATAATTGTACGATGCGGACCGGTCCGACATCACCCATCTGTAATTTTTCAATCGCGTATTTTCGTTCCATGTAGTTCGGTTGTTTTGGTTTATCTTTTTGTTGAGCAAACAGCTGCATGACTATGCACGCTGCGAATATAATTTTTTTCATTTTTATCTCCGTTTTTCTGTTATGAAAGTAGGGAGAGAATGGTGTAAATGCAATTGAAGATTGTCGATGATTTCGCGTCACACGTCAATAGAACACGGAAAAAGCAGATCAGACGGATTTTCACAGATAGAACACTTTAAATATTTCTATCGAATAGGAGAGTTCAGTTCACCAATATTTTCATCAACATATCTGTGTTTTCCTTCTGATCCCCCGACCTTCGTCGGGGCAGGCTTGCCCGCTCTACGAGTCGTAGACCGTATTTCTTGACCGCCAGCTTTTTGGCGGTGTGGAAGGCGTGCTCCAATAGAACGAATGAATTCATTCCCAATTTCGCAACTGAATCATACGATTTTCCCATCCTTAGAAAATTACCCCTCTGTTTATTGATGTTTTTTGATGTTAGAACTCGGCACATAAATGGCTATTGGAGGGATAGAATATTATCATCGACTGCTTTTCTAATGAGTGCCATGAATACTTCATCCATCAAGATACGCACAGGGAATCAGATGATCGCCGAAGGTGCATTGTTTGCCGGCTGTCAATTCTTTGCAGGATACCCCATTACACCGGCTTCCGGCGTATACAAATCCATGATCGAACAGCTGCCACAGCGCAACGGTGTTGCGATCTCCGCACCGGACGAGATCTCTGCGTTGGCATATTGCGTGGGTGCATCGGGGCGCGGGGCGAAAGCGATGACCGCTACTTCGGGTCCGGGCTGGGCGCTGATGATAGAAACGGTGCAGTACGCATTGATGACGGAACTTCCCGTGGTGATTGCGATGGTACAACGATTAGGACCGAGCACCGGCGGTGCAACGCAGAACGGACAAGCGGACATTCTCTTTACGGAATTCTGTACGTCGGGAGCATACACGATCCCCATCTTTGCGCCAAGTACACCGCAGGAATGTTTTGAAGTGACGACGATCGCATTCAAGTGGGCGGAACTTCTCCGCACACCGGTGGTGATCCTTTCGGACAAAGAAGTGGGAATGATGTCCGAAGATGTGGATTTCAACCAATTGAAAAATACGCCGCCGTGGTACCGAAAAGAATTCACCCCGCAGAACGGCCGGCAGCATATCACATACGATTTTACGGACCTTGAAGATGTTCCTCTGTTCGCTCCTGTCGGCGGACCGAACAAAGTAACAATGACCGGTTCGGCGCACGACAAAAAAGGAACACTCCAGAAGAATTCCTCCGAAACGCTGGACGTGCTAATCCATCTTCAGAAGAAAATTGAAGCACGTAAAGAAGAAATGGCGGTCGTCCGTGTGGACGATCAGAACGATGCCGAGACACTGGTGCTGAGTTTTGGTATCACAGCACGCACAGCAAAAGAAGCAACGCGCCGTGCACGTGCCGAAGGAAAGAAAGTCCGCAATGCGAATGTGATTTCCCTCTTCCCGATCCCTGAAAAGAAATTGAAGGAAGCGGCGGCAGGCGTGAAACGGATCGTTGTGGCAGAAGAGAATATGACGGGACAATACAGAAGCGTGATCCAAGCTTTGTTCAGCGGCAAAGAGATCGTCGGTGTGAATTCCATCGGAAAAATGATCACCCCCGCGATGATCCAGAACGCAATTCTGTGAGTGAATCTATGGAAACAGCAGTGCAACAGCATACATATAAAAAAGAGAACGCTCTCTTCCCGTTCTGCAAAGGATGCGGACATCATCACTATGTGAATCATCTTGATGAAGCGCTGGTGAAACTGAATCTCGATCCAAACAAAGTCTGCATTGTCAGCGATATCGGCTGTATCGGCATTTTGGATTCACTGTTCGCCACGCCGCATACGTTCCACACGACGCATGGACGTTCCACTGCATTCGCCACAGGGATCGAACTGGCGGACGGCATCCTCAATGATTCCAAATTGAAAACGATCGTGGTGATCGGCGACGGCGGTGCAACCATCGGACTGCTCCATTTGGTGAATGCAGCGTTGATGAATGTTGATGTAACGGTCCTCTTGGCAAATAATTTTCTGTATGGAATGACGGGAGGACAGCATTCGCAGTTCTCCCCGCTGGAATTTGTGACACCGACAACACCGGCAGGAAACATCGTGCCTCCGATGGATATCTGTTCCATTGTGAAAAGCTGCGGTGCCACTTTTGTTCGACAAGCGGCAGCAACAGACAAACAGCTCGGCGATGTGATCGCGGAAGCGATCGCGCATCCCGGATTTGCACTTGTGGAGATCCTGGAATTATGTCCCGAATGGGCGCTGCCGTTCAATAAGATCGACGGAAAATCGATCAACGAAAAGCTTCATGCCGAAAATAACATGAACGCAGCTGCCGTACGGCAGGATTTCACGACACTCTATAAAGAGAAAGTGCTCGGCTCACCGAAAAAGATGGTGGACGATACGATCACTCCAAAATACAGTTCGGCATTGAACGGAACGTGCCGCATTGTGCTTGCAGGGACCGCAGGAGAAAAAGTACAGCTCGCATCGTTCCTCTTCATGAAATCGGCCATCAGCAGCACGCTCCATGCAACACAGAAGAACGACAATCCTGTGACACAAGGTTCGGGCTTCTCGCTCTCCGAAGTCTGCATCAGCAGCGAAGAGATCCTCTACACCGGCATCGACACACCGGATGTGGTCATCATCTCTTCGCCCGAAGGATTGAAGGAAGTGACGGCGAACGGCACCTTGGCACGCTGTTCTTCCGATACGATCGTCGTTGCGGAGCAGACGCTTTCCGAATTCGACTGTGCCGGTAAAGTTTCCCGACTTCCGCTCCGCGCGCTCTGCACCGGAAGCCGCGCTGCGTTGAGCGCACTCGCTTCATTGAATATGATCAAAGGCTGGGTGAGCCAGGATGCACTGCTGGAAATGATCGACGGCAAATTCAAAGAAAAATCACTGTTGTATCACCGGGATATTGAAGCACTCATCCCGTTCGTAAAAATATAATCATCGGTATTCTGAGGTCTTAATGGATACACTGAACACACTCGACGATTTCTCTTCCGTCACTTCCGTCATCGAAAAATTCATCGAACGCGAAAATGAGTCCATTGCGCTGTATGAACGTTCTCTCCATTCGCTTGGGGACACGACCGTCACGCCGATGATCCATCGGCTGATCGAGGAAAAAGAGCAACACCGCCAATTGCT
>CAIVNT010000078.1 GCA_903907305.1 uncultured Ignavibacteriota bacterium | reverse complement strand
GATCGTCTGCGACGGCAGCACGGACGCGGATGAACGTCTCGAGCGTGTGCTCACGTACGATCCCGGCATGGGCATTATGCGTCACGCAGATGCGGGATATGACCGCGCCGTGAAGAATGCCAAACATTTCGGCGTGAAGATCCCGATGATGAAATAACATCATCATCCAATTATGAGAGCTCAGACAAAAAAAATACTACCCGTTCCCGTCTACACGTTCTTTTCAAGGAACCGGATGGCCATTGCCTTTTCCGTTGCGCTCGTCACGCTTGCTGTGTCCGGACTCTTTGCGTTCCGTATTGTGCTGCATCTGAAAGACGATTATAACACCGTCTCTCAGAAATACGACATGCTGAAAGAACTGGATCAGGTCCTTGCTCAGGTCTCATTAGGTCAATCCGAACTCCGTTCATTCTATCTTACAACAGATTCTACGTATCTCGCCGCCTACCGGGTGAAACAGGATTCAATCAACAGGCATTTTTCATTGTTGCGCAATCCGCTCAATATCCGTGAAGAACAACTCGCTCACATTCATACGTTGGATAGCCTTCTTGAGGCCCGCGATACGTTCAATGAAAAAAAGATCGGGTATTTTTCAATATGGGGAATGCAGTCTGCGGAACAGGAATATTCCGTGAAGAAGAGTCAAGAGATTATGCGGCGTATTGAACACCGCATTCATACGTTCGCCGCTGAAGAAAAAATTCAACTGATGCTTCGGAAATCAGAAACAACAACGCAGGCATATAGAGCGTTAATTGTGATCGCCTTCGGAGGATTTGTGGGCATTCTCCTGTTTGTGATCGTTTTTCTTTTTCTGAATGCAGAGATCCGGCAGAGATCCAACGCGGAACAGCAGATCCGCGACAGCGAAAAAAGATTCTTAAGTTTTCTGGAAGCGATCCCTGCCGGTGTCTTTATCCTTACCCCCGACGGAAAACCGTATTACGCAAACGAGGAGGCGAAAGCGATCCTCGGCGACGGCATCCTTCCCAAACCCGGCAGTGGCGAGCAGTTTGAAATGTATGATGCATACATTCAGGGAACCGATACCGTCTATCCGCTTGAGCATATTCCGATCATGCGCGCGCTGAAAGGCGAACGCTCCACCATCTCTGATATTGAAGTATGGAAGCCTGACGCGATCGTTCCACTGATCGTCACCGGAACACCGATCTATGATCCCGGCGGCGCACTGCAATATGCCGTAGCGGTATTTGTGGATATTTCTGATCAAAAAAAGGCGGAGCAGGGACTTGCGGACAGCGAAGAACGGTTCCGCCAGATCATCGAGAATGCCAGCGATATCATTTACCGGACAGACAACCGCGGGAATTTCATTTACGTGAATCCTACCGGATTGAAGATGCTCGGATATGACATCACCGAAGTCCTGGGAATGCACTTCACTCTTTTTGTGAAACCGGAAGAACAGTCGAAGGTCGCCAAACGGTATTTCCGTCAAATGCTGACGAAAACAAAATCCAGTTATGCCGAATTTCCCGCCATGAAACGGAACGGCGAAGAAGTGATCCTCGGACAGAGCGTAGAACTGCTGTATGAAAAAAATACAGTGGTCGGATTTCTTGCGATTGCGCGCAACATCACCGAACGGAAAATGGTGGAAGAAGAGATTTCCCGCCGTCAGCAGCAGCTCGACACGGTTGTGATGACGGTGGATGAAGGGATCACGCTCAGTGATGAGAGTGGGAGGTTCGAGATATTCAACTCAAAAATGGAAGAACTGACGGGATATTCCAAAGAAGAAGCGAACCGGGGGGAATTTACAGAACTTCTGTATCCCGATCCGGATGAACAGAAGAAAGGGATCGACCGTCTTGGTGAAGTAGTGGAAAAAGGATTCGTTCAGGATGTGGAGACCAGTATCGTGACCAAATCCGGTGAGGAAAAGACATTGCTTATCTCTACGCGCATCGTTCACGTGAAGGATAAAGTGATGTACCTCAGTGCGTACCGGGATATCACATCGCGCAAGCGGTTCGAAGAGGAATTGAAAAAGGCAAAAGAATCTGCGGAATCAGCAACGATCGCAAAATCCCAGTTCCTTGCGACAATGAGCCACGAGATCCGCACGCCGATGAACGGTGTAATCGGCATGACCGACCTGCTCATGCAGTCCGAACTGAATCCCGAACAGCGCGAATATACCGAGATCATCCGAACGAGCGGCGAGACACTGCTGACACTCATCAATGACATCCTCGATTTCTCCAAGATCGAATCGGGGAAGCTTGATATGGAAAAACGTCCCATCGATTTGCAGAATCTCATCGAAGAGACGTTCGATCTGCTCGCACGGCGTGCGGTGGAGAAACGCCTTGACCTCGTCTATCTCATCGATCCCTCCGCGCCGCAGTTTATCATAGGCGACCCGGTCCGCATGCGCCAGATCCTTCTCAACCTGACGAACAACGCGATCAAATTCACGGAAAAAGGGGAGGTCTTCCTCACGGTAAAAGAGATCGATTTCGATGATACCTTCACGACACTTCAGTTCTCGGTAAAAGATTCGGGCATTGGCATTCCGAAAGAAAAAGCCGAAAAACTGTTCAAAGCATTCTCGCAGGTGGATGCTTCGACGACAAGAAAATACGGGGGCACCGGACTCGGACTCGCCATCACCAAACGTCTGGTGGAATTGATGGACGGTACCGTGTGGGTGGACAGTGAAGAAGGAAAAGGTTCCACATTCCATTTTACTATCAAAGTTCCCACAACAACAGCCGCGGACGCTCAACCGCGGAAATATATCCGCGGGAAGATCCCCGAACTGCAGGGGAAACGTGTGCTGTTGGTGGATGATAATCAAACCAATCTGAACATTCTCAGCATCCAGTGCTCCAACTGGGGGATGCATCCTCGAGCGACCACCTCGCAGCAGGAGGCACTGCAGTGGCTGATAGCGAACGATCCATTCGACGCGGCCATCATCGATTATCATATGCCGGAGATGAACGGTGTGGATCTGGCGCGAGCTATCCGCACGCTCCGCGATCAGATGATATTACCGATCGTCCTTTTCTCTTCATCGGGCCGGAGTGAATTCTCCGAGACTGAGAATGCTTTGTTCGCGGCGGTGATCCTGAAACCGATGAAGCAGTCGCATCTCTATTCGACGATGATCGATGTCCTTACGAAGAGTGCTACAGTTGAGGTCGTCCGTATCGAACCGTCGTCCAAACAATTCGAGCCGATCTCAGAGCAATTCCCGCTGAAGATCCTGGTGGCGGAAGATAATCTCATCAATCAGAAACTAGCCCTCCGTCTGCTGCGGCAGCTGGGATACAGGGCAGACATCGCGGTCAACGGAAAAGAAGCGGTCGCCATGGCAAAAAAGAACGCCTATGATATCATCTTTATGGATATCCATATGCCGGAGATCGACGGACTGCAGGCGACACGGCTGATCGTCAGTTCCCTTAATCCCGCAGCGCGGCCGAAGATCATCGCGATGACCGCCGATGCTATGAGCGGCGATCGGGAGAAATGTTTCGATGCCGGAATGGATGATTACATCAGCAAGCCGGTCCGCCTTGAAGGACTGCAGGCGATGCTGCTTCATTACGGAACAGTCGTTCTCGAACAAAAGAGCGATCACCACCACAAGGCGTCAAATTCAGCGATGTATATCCGACTGAAAGAACTGCTCGAACAAACAGATAAGGATTTTATGACGGAGTTTGTTCAATCGTACCCTTCACAGTCCGAGATGGTGATGAGGCATCTTCGAGGTTCCCGTATGGCGAATGATATACCGCAAGGGATCTTTGCGGCGCATAAGCTCCGTGGACTTGCAATGAGCTTCGGTGCCGAAGAACTTGCGGAAATGTGTAAAGTAATCGAGCTGAATGCCGAAGCAACGCCGGTGATCTTTTCTGATGCGGCGGTGAAGGAGATCGAAGCATCGCTCCGCCGTTCCTATGAACATCTTACGTCCGTCACCAGAAAACTCGGGATCGCGTGAAGCAGTTATTCCTGTTGGGCACAGGACTGTGCGGCGACTGCCTTCACTGCACGATGGTTCGCAGCGAACGGAAAACAGAATATCTGTTGTGTGAATATTCCCGGATCGATCCCACGTTCGAGAAATATCCCAGACTTCCGGTGATGAGCTGTTCGGCTTTTTTGTCCGCGAAGGACGCGAATAAACGCGAAGATATATGATCGATTTAATTTATAAAGAAGAGGTATTTAGAATTGTTGGTGCTGCTATTGAGGTGCACTCGACACTTGGGAGTGGATTCTTGGAGCCAGTATATCAGGAAGCATTTGAGATCGAATTGAGTCAAAGAAAGATACCGTTCGAATCGCAAAAAAAGATTAAGATAGCGTACAAAGAAGTGACGCTTCAAAAAGAATATATTGCAGATATAATCTGCTTCGACAAGATCATCATAGAATTGAAAACGCTCGATAAAATCACTCAAAAAGAAGAATCTCAGTTACTTAACTATCTGAAAGCTACAGGATTTCTGGTCGGAATTGTGATCAACTTTGGATCTCATGGTAAAGTGGAATGGAAAAGATTTGTCTATGAATCCTTAAAAAATTCTTAGCGTCTTTTCGCGTTCTTCGCGGATGAAACATTATGAACTTATTTATTTTCAATATCGGTCAATTAATAACAGTTACACTGCACAGGTAAAAGTGAACGTCGGCAAGCGGGTCGATTTATTGCTTACACGGTAATTTGAATTGGAATCAATTTACCAATAATTCTTTGAGATCTTCTTAGCGTCTTTTCGCGTTCTTCGCGGAAGAAAATATTATGAACTTATTCATTAAAAATATTGGCCAATTAATAACAGTCGCATCGCACGGAGAACGCGTAAAGACCGGCGCGCAGATGCGCGAATTGCATATTCACACCAACGTTTCTCTGCTCATTCAGAACGGCCTCATCGCCGCCATCGGCGGATCGGAAATGAATCCGCCCGATGATATCGATGTGATCGATGCCGAAGGTCGTGTTGTGCTTCCCGGATTTGTCGATTCGCACACGCATACCGTCTTTGCTGGCAGCAGGGAGAATGAATTCGCCATGCGCTCCGAAGGGAAGAGCTATCAGGAGATCGCGGAAGCAGGCGGCGGAATTCTCTCTACAATGCGGGCAACGCGCGAAGCAAGCAAACGCGAGCTCTACCGCACGGCCGAACGACGTTTGAACGACATGCTCCGCCACGGCACAACAACCGTTGAAATAAAAAGCGGATATGGACTCTCTCCTGAAGCGGAGATGAAGATGCTCGAAGTGATCAACGAATTGAAACGTGATCATTATTCAACGATCGTTGCAACCTTCCTTGGGGCTCACGCTTTTCCACCCGAATATAAGGAGGATAAGCAGGGATATGTTTCGCGCCTCTGTGATTATATGCTTCCGTATGTAGCGGAAAAAAAACTGGCGACCTTCGTGGATGTCTTCTGTGAGAAAGGATATTTCGATCTGAAAATGACGGAACAGATCATTCTCGAAGCAAAGCGGTATGGACTCATCCCGAAGATCCATGCGGACCAGATGAATGCCATCGGTGCAACGGAGCTCGGCGCACGCCACAACGCCATTTCTGTGGACCATCTTGAAAAGACGAATGAGCATGGGATCGCGGCTCTCAAGAATTCTCAAACGATCGCAACGGTCCTCCCCGGCTGTTCACTCTTTTTGAATCATCCCTACGCACCGGCCCGATCAATGATCGATGCGGAAATTCCATTAGCCATCGCCACCGATTTCAATCCCGGATCGCAGATGAGCTATTCACTGCAGATGATGATGACGCTTGCCTGCACACAAATGCGGATGACGCCCGAAGAATCGATCACTGCGGCGACGCTCAACGGTGCCGCTGCGCTCGGATTATCCGGCGAGATCGGAAGTATCGAGATTGGCAAACATGCTGATGTTGTTCTCTATAATGTGCACGATTACCGCCACATTGCGTATCATTACGCTGTCAATCATGTATGGAAGGTGATCAAGAACGGTGTGCTGTTGGATTTTTAAGAACGTCCGATGACCTGTAATGACAAATCAAATATGATATGATGCAGTATATTTGTGTAGGGACGTCTTATTAAGACTGAATATTTAATTGTATTGATGTATAAGGAAAGTCTATTAAAAGGAATGTTGGAATTATTATTTTGATGATAAATTAATGTAGGCACGGACGGAAGTCCGTGCCGTATATGCACCATTAATATTTTCATCAAAATGAATTTCAAATTAAAGAAACAATGTAACTACTCAGCGTAAATGTTCTTTGGAATAAAAGGTTGTCCATTAAAAGCAGAGACAATCGCGTTAAAGCTAGTGAAGCCATTCTTGCGCGCAGTAGAGAGATAACTCCGAATACGGCAAT
>CAIVNT010000077.1 GCA_903907305.1 uncultured Ignavibacteriota bacterium | reverse complement strand
TTGTTTGGGATTGAGCGGATCGGAAATATCCATGATCCGTGTCCCGCCAAAATCCCCGCCGTTCACATAGAGGAAATTATTTTCTATGCTGAGTGTATGTGCACGGTAATATTTCCGGGTGGCATTGGTGACGAAGTTCGTCGTGTCGATCCAGACGAAGACCTTCTTCAGCGAGACAGAATCGGGGAGTGTGGAAAGGTCCACGATCTGGATACCGGCATTCAAATTGATGTCCGTTCCTTCTGAACCGATGAAAAGATAATTTTTGTATGTGCGGAATTCGTGATACTTGTATGAATTTCCTGATGTCGGTCCGATGAGCGTATCAACAATTTTTATCGGTTGTGTGGTGATATCGACAATGATCGTACCCACCGGTCCGCCGATGAAGGCATATTCCCTATGTTTCACCGAATCTGTCCATCCCCACACTTCCGAGTAATTGCTTGCGGCGGGATTCGTCCAGCTCTTATTCATCTGTCCGTACAGGGAAACATTGTAACCGGTCTGAGAATAGAGAATGGAAATAACCGAGAGGCCAAACAGTAGAGTGAATTTCATTAAGCCCTTATTTTGTGAAGGGGAAACCGGAGCGATACCGGAAACACTCCATGCTTCGGAGTCGGTGCTTCTTAGAAAGTAATGAAAAAATGATTATGCAGAAAGCGTTACTTTCCTCAAGCCGCGGACGGAATTGCACAGGAAAACGGCATCAGCATTGTGGATTTCCTCGATGGAGAGCACCTTTTCGTGAGCGAAAGGGTTTGTTCTCAATATTTCAGCTCGCTGAATCCCGGGCAGTACACCGCATGACAATGGAGGAGTGAAGAGCTCGCCATCTTTTTCAATGAATAGATTCGATATGGAACCTTCGGTGATTTCATTCCGTTCATTCAAAAATATGTAGTCTGCTATTGCTTCATCCGCTGCTTTCTTTTGGTACCGATCATAGAGCGCACGGTTCGTCGTTTTATGAAAGAGAAATCTGTCGGATGAATCGACACGGTCCGGAGCGGTCTTTACCGTGAAACTCTGAAGAGCATGGGTCAATTCTGATGCTTCGATCGATGGAGATCCGGTGAACGAAAGCAGAAGGCGGACCCGAAATTCTTTTCCCTGTCTGAATGCACGTTCAGTGAGTTTGAGAAGCTCTTCCAAATTCGTTCTGTCAAATGGGATATCCCAATACGATGCTGAATCGCATAAACGATCCAGATGTTCTGAAAAGAATGTATAACCGGATTTCCACAATATCGTTTCAAGCAATTGGAAATCGTGATGCGCATTCAACAGGAATGCCGCTTTCAGTCTGCACTCTTCGAATTCTTGTTCAGGAACTGAATCGAAAACAATGCCGCTTCCGACTCCCATTGTTCCTTTGGTATCGTTCAGTTCCAGTGTTCTGATGGCAACATTAAAGACCGATTCGTGTTCCGGTGAAATAAATCCTATCGCACCGCAGTACACGCCTCGATTATGCTGTTCGATCTCGTTGATGATCTGCATCGTCCGTATCTTCGGCGCGCCGGTGACAGAGCCGCACGGAAACAGGGCACGAAAAATATCATAATAGGATGTATTCTCTTTCAATTCCCCTTGAACGGTTGAAGTCATTTGCAGTACGGTCTCATATCGTTCAATGTTATACATGTCCCGCACTGTAACGGAACCGCTCTCAC
>CAIVNT010000076.1 GCA_903907305.1 uncultured Ignavibacteriota bacterium | reverse complement strand
TGCAAACGATCTTCTATATTTCGTTTCCGCTGGCATTCATGCTCTCAGCTGTCGCGGGTTATCTCATCGTTCGGATCGGATTCCATCCGTTGACGGTGATGATCGAAAGCACTAAGCACATCTCCGAAAAGAATCTGAGCGAGAGGCTTCCCACTCCATCGTCGAACAATGAGATGAGGACGTTGGGAATGTCCTTCAATAGAATGATCGAACGGCTAGAATCCGCTTTCCAGAGTCAGCGGCAATTCATTGCGGACGCATCGCATGAGATCCGATCCCCGTTGACCATCATCAGTGCGGAATTGGAATATGCAAAACGGAGTCTGGAGGATGGAGAGGCGAAAGAGAGCATTCAGATCTCGATCGATGAAGTAGACCATTTGAAAAATATCACGAACAATCTTCTGCTGCTGGCAAAGCTGGATGCAACGCCTACCGAACTGCATGTAAGCGAATTCCGTCTTGACGAGATGGTCTCTGATTGTCTCCGAAAGATCAAACACCTCGCAGCTTCTAACGGAAACTCGTTCGAGTTTGACAGTGATGAAAATGTCAATATTACCGGTAATAAAGACCAGTTCAATAGCCTGATCAACATCCTGCTGGACAATGCCGTCAAATACTCCTCTTCCGGAAGCGTCATCCGGGTCCGCATTGCCGTAACTGCAGGACGACAGATTGAAATGACCGTAAACAACACGGGAAGCGGGATCCTTCCGGAAGAACTTCCCTTCATTTTCAAACGATTCTACCGGTCGGGAAGTTTGAGGAATGAGAAGACCGGAAGCGGTTTGGGATTGGCGATAGCGCAAAGGATCGTGATGCTGCACGGTGGGGAAATAACCGCCGTCAGCGTTCCACATGAGACGACAACATTCACCATCACCTTACCGCAGCCACCCGTATAATCAGTCCATCGAAGAATCCTGCACAGCGGCGATTCATTTCAGCACCCGCAGTCGAATCCAGGCTCACCGGTATGCTTCACTACAGAAACGGTGTAAAAAAGTAATGTCCTCAACCGAGGACATTACTTGGTGAATGATGACAATCCTTCTAAGCACTTTCTATTGGTAGATGAAGATACTGCCGATGATCGGATCGAACTGGTTGTGCGAATGGATCCGTTCCACGAGGGACTTGGACATCATAGTATCCTTCGGAAGGAGTTTTGTTCCGCTGCCGGTATTGATATCCGAAGCGAGGATCATTCCGGGGATCAGTTCCAGCACGTTCACGGATCTCTTCCCTTGCAGCCAGTCCTTATTCTGCGTTACCATGATATATTCTTCGAGCAGTTGAGAGATCATTGTATCGAGAAGAGTCCCATGCACTTTGTGAATGGACTCGATGATCTTCGCTTGATCCAGCGATTCGGAATTGATGTGTTCCAGATAATTGATGGCACGAAGGATGCGTGCGCCGATCGGGATCTGTTCCTGTACCAAACGGTCCGGAAATCCTGAACCATCATAATTTTCCAGTTGATGTTTGATCAGCAGTCCCACATCGTCCAGTTTCGGGATCCTTGAGAGGAGCAGATACCCGGCCACCGGATAATGTCCCCGCTCACCTTCCTTGAAATTCTTTGCTTCACGCAGAAGAATATCTTCCGGCATATTGATCTTGCCGATCTCATGCAGAACGGCAGCGCTGAGTATGGGCTGTGCTTCTTCCGGCGTCATAGAAAGTTTCTCCACGAACCAGACAACGATCTTCTTTGCTTCCTCGGCACGCTTGGCGGCATCGGGGACATGGATCCCGACCAGCGTTGCAAGAAGGTCGAGCATTCCCTGATAACTCTCGTTCAGCAGTTCGTTCGCTTCGAAGAGTTTCTCTTTCTGTGCCTTCAGATCCTGCTGCAGCGCCATCATCCGTAAGCTTGCTTTCACGCGGGAGACCAGTTCATCGGGATGGATCGGTTTGGTGAGCAGTTCATCCGCACCGCTTTCGAGCAGTTTTACTTTTTCTGTAACAGCAGAGGCGGATGTGAGCATGATGAACATCCGTTCCCTCAGGATAGGATGCTGCTTGACCTTCTTGCAGAGTTCTGCGCCGTCCATTCCGGGCATGTAGTAATCCGAAATGATGATATCGGGTTCATGCATTTCCGCTTTTCTGAGTGCGTCGGCGCCATCCGTTGAAGAAATGATCTTCAGCAGCGGATCGGCAGCAAGTATCTGAGCAACGAGCGATGACTGTGCTTCATCATCATCCACCACGAGCACCGTATACTGTTTTGCTTTATTATTCATCATACTTCACCAAAATGCTTATTCTTCGGTTTGTGATATCATACGGATCGTTCTCGTTCCGGAGTTTGCTGTCTGCATACCCGCGTACTTCAACGATCTGTCCTTTGGTAATGCCAGTGCTCATCATAATGCGGCGCGCGCTGTTCGCCCGGTCCGCACTCAGTTCAAAGTTCGTGTACCCGTCATTCTTTGCATACGGCCGGGAATCGGTATGTCCCTCCACAACGATCTTGTTGTGAATAGTACTCAATTCACTTGCAATAACGCCGATCAATGCAACAGCTTCCTGCTTCATATGGGCAGTACCGACATCGAAGAAGAACGACTGCGAATTCTCGACCAGTTCGATGCGGAGTCCTTCTTTCGTCATCTCCATCTTGATCTGTTTCGAGAGCAGTGCAAGTTCGGGGGATTTCTTGATCTCGTTGATGATCTTTTGTGCCATTTCCTTCAGCTGCTGCTGCTGTTGCTGCTGCTGTTCCTGACGTTTTAGAAATTCCTCGGTCACACGTTCGCCGACCTTCATCTCCTGTTTCTCGAAGGCGCCTCCTCCTTTGGTATTTTCAAAGAACGCTCCCGGGTCCTTAAAGTAATTGGCGACATATTCCTTCACCTGTTTACTCTGACCGACGATCCACAGCACGATAAAGAGCGCCATCATTGCCGTCACAAAATCGGCATAGGCAACCTTCCAAGCGCCGCCGTGATGACCATGACCCATCACTTTTTTCTTGACGACCCTGATCGATACTTCTTTCGGAATCTGCTTCATAATTTATTTAGCGGCGGATTTGATTTCTTTGATCGCCTGTTCCAGCTCAGCAAAGGTCGGACGGAAATCGCTGAAGATGACCCTGCGCGAGAACTCCGCCACCATGGCGGGGGCATTCCCTTTTGCGTAGGAGATGATGCCGATCTTGATGCATTCCAGATACCGCGCTTCGGATTGATGGATGACCTCGATATGTGCCGCCATCGGTCCGAGAAAGCCGTAACACATCAGGATACCGATGAATGTTCCGACCAATGCTGCTGCGACGCTCATACCGATCTGCTCTGGCGGTCCATTGATCGCCTGCATGGTCGTGATGATACCGAGAACTGCCGCCACAATACCGAGTCCCGGAAGTGAATCGCTCGTTTTACTGAGCAGACCGGGGGCTTGTGAACTTTCAAGATGGTGCGTATCGTTATCCGCATCGAGCAATGCTTCAAGATCGTAAGCGGGAACGCCGCCGGTGAGGAGCAGTTTCAGCGTGTCCGCCAGGTACGGAAGAGCGTGATGATGATGAAGCAGGAACGGATTCTTCGAGAAGATGGAACTGCTCTCCGGCTTTTCAATGTGCGGCTCAACATTCATCAGACCGTCCTTCGTAGCGATATGGAACAGCTCGAACATCGTCTTGAGCAGACTCAGGAATTCCTCTTTGGTGTAGGGATCGCCTTTAAAGAGCGTGCCGAGATTTGAGCCGAGATGTTTCAGGATGCGCATGGGAGCGGAGACGAGCATGGAACCGATCGCCGCGCCGCCGATGATGATAAATTCATTCGGTTGGACAAGCACGGCCAATTCACCGTGATGCATCATGAATCCGCCGAGGACAGAGCCGATAACGACGACAATACCAATGATGACAAACATAACGTTGCCTCAATAATTCTACAAGTAGATCATTTCTTTTTCGATTGTTGTTTAATTAGCTGGGCCATCGATGTCAGGTTAGACTTCGTTGTTTTCGCCGCTTCCACGTTCTGCCGCTGGATCTCTTCATACACTTCTGTGCGGTGTACTTTCAATTCTTTGGGTGCATCGATCCCGATCTTCACCTGACCATCCGAGATGCTCAGGATCTTGATGGTGATGGTGTCTCCGATCTTGATGGACTCTTCAATTTTACGGGTAAGTATAAGCATACGTTTTACTCCAGTACAGGAACGGAAAGTTGTGCAAGAGGGGTCCGGATATTCAGCACATCCGTGTCCAGCACGACCTGCTTCCCTGTACGATCTGTATTGTTGATGACAATTGGACTTTTGAGATTCACTGTTGACTGCGCAAGATCGTTCTTGATCGCTGCAACAGAGAAGAGTGTGACATTTTCCTTCTTGAAGAACTGAGAAGAGAAGTCGTGCTGCACGAGCGAGGGATCGATCACCGGAAAACTCAGTTCGCGGTCATCCAGCGATACCAGCCAGCTGAACGGATCACTGCTCTCGTCGTTCACCACAAGGAACTTCCTGCAGTCTTCAAAACCGATTATGCCCTCGGGGAAATATACAACATGTTTTTCCTCAAAGTCCATCTCACCAAATTGCACATTATGCCATTTCATCGCTATTCTCCTTGTATTGCTTGTTGACGTTGTTGGTTCAAAGTCTGCGTGACTGCCGACATCAGGATGACGATATCCACTCTTCTGTTCAGCGATCGTCCTTGTTCGGTTTCATTTCCTGCAAGAGGACGCCGGTCCCCGTATCCCACCACTGAAACTTTATCCGGATTGATGCCGTGCCGTTCGATCAGATAAAACCCGGTATTCATCGCACGTGTTACTGAAAGATGCCAATTCGAAGGAAAACGTGACGTGTTGATCGGAATATTGTCCGTATGTCCTTCGATCCGAATATCATTGGGAAGCCGTTTGATGAAGAAGGCCAATGAATCCATCGTCTTTAAAGAACTGTTCTTCAATTCCGTCTGGCCGGACGGGAACAGGAGTTCCTCCTGAATGTGGATCGTAACACCCCGTTCGTCGATGGAGATGGAGATGGCATCGTCCTTGCCGTTCAGTTCCAGCGCTTCTTTCAACATCTGACGGACGCGGATCTGTTCGTTCATTCCGTCCACCAATCCTTTATCGCCGATCCCCTGTTTCATATCCACTTGACTGGAACCGAACACTCCGCCGAATGCCGCTACCCACTGATTGTATTTTTTTGTGTCGATGTTGGACATGGCATACAGGATGACGAACAGACCGAGAAGCAATGTGATCAGATCTGAATAGGTCAACAGCCAGCGTTCCTGACCTGTTGATTCCTGATGATGTCTGCGTTTTCTCATACTTCCTTCGACTGAAGTTCTTTGGGAAGCATGCTGTTCAGTTTGGAACGGATGACCGAAGGAATTTCCCCTTCCTGGATCGACACAACACCGGCGGAGACGAGCGACATATACATCTGTTCCTCTTCATCGATGCTCTTCAGTTTATCCGCGATGGGCAGCCAGATGATGTTCGCCATAAAGACCCCCCACAATGTTGCAATGAATGCACCGGCAATATGTTTGATCAGCTGTGTGGGATCTTCACCCGCATTCGCGAGTGTTGCAATCAGTCCCATCACCGTACCGATGATCCCCATCGTCGGGGAATATCCCCCCATACGCTGGAAGAGCGAGATGTATTTGTAATGCCGTTCACTCACATACTCCGCTTCGGTATCCGCGATGGAGCGGAGCACGGTAATATCCACACCGTCGATCATATAACGGAACATCTTATACAGATACGGATCCTTCACTTCTGTGATATGTTTCTCCAGCACCAGCAGACCTTCCTTCCGTGCGATCATGGAGAACTTCACGACGGTATCGATCACCATCTTATAATTGAACAGCGGAGTGAAGAGCGAAAGACGGAGTGTGACAAAGAACTTTTTGAGAACCTCCATCGGTGTTCCGATCATCGCCGTGGCGAACGTGCCGCCGAAGACGATGATCATCGCGGGACCGAGCATCAACGCGCTGAGCTGTCCGCCCTCCAGCAAAAATGATCCGAAGATGGCGCTGCACCCCAGGATCAATCCTGCCAATGTGCCTATGTCTAATTTCTTTTTCATGTTATCGCAGGAAATCTAACAGTGTTTTCGGAATGACGCGTCCGCCGGTATTCAGTGCGGCGTCGAGCATCACCTCTTCGTGTTTCAGTTTCATGGTCGCTTCGGCAACATCGGTATCCTGCACCATGGAGAGATATTGTTTCAGTTGCAATTGCTGCTGGTCCAGATTCTCGGAGACGGACTGGAAATGTGATGCGTACGATGCGGCAAGACTCGCCTGATTGAGTGTGTGGTCCGCCGCACTTTCGATCTTATCCACAAAATTTGCTGCATCGAATGTTCCGTTCTTCAGACTGTCACGCAATTGAATGACGAGATCGAAGAGCTGTGTCCCTTTCAATCCGCTCTCGCCGCTGATGTTCACCTGATTCGAGATATTCTCGCCGAGCTGGACCTTGATGACGCCGTCGATGCCGTTGGGATTCGCTGTAACCGTGCTTCCGTCCGCCGCAAGTTCGTACGGTGCTTTCATTGTTTCCGTTCCGCCGAAAACGTACTTGCCGTTAAATTTCGTATTCGCGATGTCCACCATTTCGGAGAGCATCTGGTCCGCCTGTTCGGCGAATGTTGTTCTGTCCCCAATGAACGCCGTGCTGGAAGCGCGCACTGCAAGTTCCTTCACGGACATAAGCATATCCGAGAATTGTCCGAGCGTGGTAGAGGTGGTATCCGCTGCTCCCTGTGCATCGATGGCATTCTTCACATACTGATCGCGCTGGTTCATTGAGTCGGTCAGCCGAAGGATGGTATCTGCTGACTGAGGATTATCCGACGCTTTCAGGACCTGTTTACCGCTGGCGAGCTGCGTCTGCAGTTTCACGATACGTTCCCGGGTCTGTCCGAGATTGTAGAGATAATTTCCGGCGATTGTTCCTTCAGTAATTCTCATAGGATCACATGTTTAAGATTGTTTTGAACATATCGTTGACTGTGTTGATCACGCGCGCTGCTGCGTCGAATCCGTGCTGATATTTGATGAGATT
Organism: uncultured Ignavibacteriota bacterium; assembly: GCA_903907305.1. Lineage (GTDB taxonomy): Bacteria > Bacteroidota > Ignavibacteria > UBA10030 > UBA8401 > UBA8401. The sequence continues at coordinate 2,745 of CAIVNT010000076.1, read as the reverse complement.
CGTCATCTCTTCGTCGATGGAAACACCGGCCACAGAATTCTGCTGTGTGGTCAATTGTTCCATTACCAGCTGTGTGGAAGAAGTTTCCGTTGCGGCGGACTGGATATCCGTGCCGATACTGCTCACGAAACCGTTATAATACTGACCGATCGTGTTCGTATTTCCATTCACGATCTGTGCATTTTGAAGATTGGCGATCTGCAGAGCAATGGAATTCTCACCCGGCGAACCGCTAGCGGATGTTGCAACATTGTTCACATTAGCGGTGATCGTGTCGTTGACGCTGATACTCCGCGCATCCGTTCCGGTAAAGAAATCAAGACCAGTCGCAGGCGGAGTTCCGATGCCATACCCTGTCTTGTGGACTGCATTCACGTTGGTGATGAGCGCGGATGCAACTTCATCCAGTTTTCCGGCGTACCCGTCCAACGTGGTATTTTGCAATGTAATCAGGGCTCCGAGTTCACCGCCGGTAACGCTCACTTTTTGCGGGATCCCCGAAACATGGATCTCCATCTGTGAACCGTTCATTGTTGCAGTAAGCGAAGAAGAATTACCGCCGGAGAGGATCATATTCCCTGCAATAGAAACATTCACGGAACCGTTCACGCCATCCATCACACGGATGTCGGCAAGTTTGGAAAGTTCGACCACCTGCAGATCTCTCTGATCGCGGATGTCATTCGGAGTGGAACCTGATGCGGAGGCTGTCATGATCGTCTTATCCAGTCCGGCAATGGACGATACGAGTGTATTGATCCGGTCCACTTTTGATTCGGCTTCTTTCAGCACATCTTTTTTCAGTGAATCGATACTGTCCGTAATGCGGCGGAATGTCCCCACCATCAAGGATGCTTTCTGCACCACCGCGTTCCGGTTTGCGCTCTCTTCGGGATGGAGGGAAAGATCCTGGAACGAGGCAAAGAACTGCGACATCGTTGCGCCGAGTCCTGAATCGGACGGTTCCTGCAGGAACGATTCGGTGAGACGGAGGATGTTCTCGCGCTGATTTGCGCGGCCCATATTTTGATTGACGGTATACATTTGCTGATCGATGTAACCGGAACGGAGCCGCTGAACGGACTGAATGCTGATGCCTGTGCCGAGATATCCGAATGACGTTTTTTCGGAAGCGGAAGGAGCAACATTCAGGCGTTGACGGGAGTATCCCGGCGTGCTTGCATTCGTAATATTATGACTCGTCACACCGAGTCCGTACTGATTCATATTCAGCGAGCGTTTACCGATCTCCAGTATGCTGTTCAGACCTGCCACAGTGCGCCTCTATACTTTCTGATCCAATAGTTTGTAGCGGAAATTTCCGGTAATGAATCCCATCGTCTTACGGACGAATGAGAGAGAGCTTTGGACCAAATGTCTATTTTGATTGTTATACCGGATGACGCGCGAAGAGATGTCCTTCAGTTCATTATATGCCGCCATCAATTCAATACTCGGATAGAGTGCAAGCAGATCTTTCATCGTCAGCAATTTCGGTTGATTACGTGAGAGCAGTTTGATGAGCGCGATGCGTTCTTTTTCCAACAGGGACATGGTGCTGAGGATCCCTTCCTCTTCCGCAACGACCACTTCAAGTTCACCGCTGTGCCATTTAATAAACGCCTGCTGTTTCTGACGGATCAGTTGTTCCATCATCGCTGCCGCTTTGCTCTCCTTGCGGAGGATGACGGCAAGTGCATCAATACTGTTCAGGATATTTGGGCTCATTTTTTCTCATCCGTAAAGTGATCGACAAGCTGCATGACTCTTTTTACATACTTCTGCGTTTCGGGAATCGGCGGAACTCCTTTATGCTTCTCCACGCGTGCCGGTCCCGCGTTATACGATGCCACTGCCATCTTCACATTGCCGTCGAATTTATCCAAAAGCTGTTTCAGATATTTTGTTCCGCCGTTGATATTCTGTTTCGGATCCCACACGTTCTTCACGCCGACCATCGTCGCGGTGGAATCGATCAATTGCATCAGTCCTTTCGCATTGGCAGAGGACATTGCTTTGGGATTTCCGGCGGATTCCGTTGCGATGACCGCTTTGATCAAGGACGAATCCACGCCGTGCCGTTCCGCCGCATCGGCGATAATCTCATCGTACTTCGAGACGGCATCGATCATATTCCTGGATGGAGCGCGATTCTGCTCGACAGCGGCCTTAACTGAAGCTGTTACCGCTGCCGCTTTTACTTTGACCGCCGGAAGATGATTCGTAATTCCGATCGACCGTGATGCATCCGCCGCAACAATCGTTCTCGGCATCGATTCACCGGTCATCTGTCGGTACATCATCTCGCCGATACCGAGACTGGATTTTCTGGAGACATTTTTTGCGATCTCAAAATCGAACATATCCTGCATCATTTCGCCGCCGAATCCGCTCTCTTCCTCATTCTCCTTCTGCACCGATTTTCTCATCGTCTTCAGAAGGTAATTTACGAACACCGCTTCGAATTCCTGCATCGCTTTCTGCAGTTTCACCTTCTGCTTCTCATCCGTTACTTTCGGCTGAGAGGATTTCTTCGTATTGAGCGTATTTAAGAGTTTATCGGTGTTCATTTTGCACTATTTTCGCTCTATTATAGTATGATCAGTTCCGCTTTGAGTGCGCCGGTTTCCTTCAAAGCCTGGAAGATGGCGATCACGTCGCGGGGCGAAACCTTCAATGAATTCAATGCTTTAGCAATTTCCTGGACTGTTGCGGCGCCGTTGATGGCAACCACTGAACTGCTGT
>CAIVNT010000075.1 GCA_903907305.1 uncultured Ignavibacteriota bacterium | reverse complement strand
CGGCGGACGGTATCAGTGAAATTGACGCTTTGTTCTCACTGTATGACAATATCGTTGTTGTCGACGGTTCGTTTCCGGCGCGGAATATTTATCCTGCGCTTCAAAAGTGGATAAAAACCGGAACATCGCTGAATAGAAAGAATCTCTTTATCTCCAGTCAGGACTACGGCTGCTATATCCAGGAAGCTTGCGCTGATACAACCTTTCCCGCCGGAACATTCGAGAATGATTATTTAGGAATATCCAAACTCGGACCGCAGGATCAGGGCCCGACAACACGTCCAGTAAGAATGAATCCGCAGTCGGATGAGATGACGAATTATCTTATCAAGTATAATACGGACAGTTCTACCACACTGTGGCATTTCCCTACATTTGAACTCGCATTCTCGGGTTATCCCGATTACATGCAGCCAACGGAGACAGCAAAGGCACTGTTCAAAGATGGAACCGGTGCCAACGTTTTCGGTGTCAGAAATTCCAACACAACATTCAATACAGCGTTCTTTGCATTCGATGTGGGAGCGCTGCAGTTCCGCAGTGATACGTCTCTCACACCTGCGAACGATCCGAAATATCAGTGGATCGCGGATGTGAAATCGTTGACCAGTGCATTCTTCCCCATTTATGACGGGGTTGAAAATAATTCAACTGGCCTGAATTCGTATTCATTGATGCAGAATTATCCCAATCCCTTCAATCCATCCACCGATATTCAATTTACGGTCGGCCAGCGGACGAATGTTCAGCTCAATGTCTATAACGTGCTCGGTCAAAAAGTAACCGCTCTGGTGAACGAAACGAAAGAGCCGGGGCAATACACTGCATCATTCAACGGCCGCGCACTTTCAAGCGGACTCTATTTCTATGAGATGCGAGCAGGGAGTTTTGTGAGTGTGAAAAAAATGATGCTCTTGAAGTAAAAGATCAAAAAAGGTGCCAGTCACTTTTAAAGTGACCGGCACCTGAACCTTGACACGGCTGAAATAAACCAAAATCATGAAAATATTTCTCGTTATTCTCTTTGCCTCTTTATCCCTCTTCGCACAGGAACGTGTGCTTCTGCACATCAACAAGAACGGTCAGCAGGAAGCGACACCGCTCAAAAAAGGTGAGCGTGTCCGTGATGTGATCGAACGACTGGAGCGGGCCAATGCACCTGCTGTCATCCCCGCAAAAACGACCGGGTTAATCGACACTCTTAAATATTTTACAAATGAGGCATCGCTGACAACGAATTTTACATTTGGCCATCAGGATGCAGCACTTCAGTATTTTGTCCCAGCTGCCGGAGGTGTTGTGAAGGAATTCTGGTGGAGAAATTATACAACGACAGGAAATCTCCATAAAGCGACCATCCGTGCATGGAATGTCGATCCAAAAGTGATGGAATTAAGTTTGACGAAACCGATGGGGCGGTATAAAGATCCGAGTGACGGTGATGGATTGAAGACACTGTATAAGCCCGCTACCGGTGATCAGTGGTTCTATAAGACCGGTGATCCGGCAGATACGGTAAAATATGGATTCGATCCTCTTGGGACTGAAGCGAAATGGCTGCCTGGTGGTTTACAGGTGAATCTATTTTCCAATACCTGGCAAGGGATAAAAATGAGTGATTGGGGAGATACAGTTGCCATGGAACTGAATGTTCCCTTTGGATTTACTCTCCAAAATGACACCAAACTAACGGACTTTGCCGGAGTTTCGGATACTGGAATGAATATCCTATCGACCGCTCCCTCAAATGGTCCATATCATTCATTCAAATTCTATGAAGTGCAGAGACTCGCCCCGGGTGACGGGGGATGGTGGATGAGAATTGAATATGAATGGGGAATGTATGTTGTTGTGGAATATTGTGCGGATCGTACGCCGAGTTTTCTCATCACACCGGTTCCGCGGAGCATCCTGAAAGTTGAGCCCAAAAATATTGAAGTTTACTGTTCAGGAT
>CAIVNT010000074.1 GCA_903907305.1 uncultured Ignavibacteriota bacterium | reverse complement strand
GTCGATGATCCCCTTCATTTTCTACACGCGCCCTTTTTTCCACGCCCACACCTGAGGACTGATATAATAGACGACCTTTATTCCATGCTTCTTCGCAATGCTCGCAAACCGAAGATTGAATCCCGGATAATCGATCAGAACAACCACATCCGGACGTTTGATCACCAATAACTGTTCCAGTGTTTTTTCCACGGACCAGATCAGGGGCAGATGTTTCACCACTTCAACAAATCCCATAAAGGAAGTTTCACGCACGTGATACGTCAGCGTCATCCCTTCCTTCTGCATCTTATCCCCGCCGATGCCGAAGATCTCTATGGCGGGATTCTTTTTTTTCAATTCACGCACAACACCGGCACCGTGCAGATCGCCGGATGCTTCCCCCGCTATCATCATCACGCGCTGTTTCATCTTATCCGATAAAATATCGCGCAGCGATCAACAAGATCACCGCAGTAAATGCCTGTAATGTTCTCATTTCGGACTGAATGCCACGTGAAATATTCGGTTCACGATGGAATGAATGCTCTCCGGCGTACCGTAACAGCCGCGGCATGAACCGCGGCACATTCTTACAGTATGTCTCGTATTCGGTGCCGAATGCTGTCCGCAGATGTTCTTCTTCCCGTGAAACGATCAGATGATATTGCAGTGAGAACCAGAGGAATGTGGCAACAGTCAGATACGGCGGAAGCGCGTTGGACATGACGCTGCATCCGATATACATCAGGATATTTCCGACGTACAATGGATTACGGACATGACCGAACGGTCCATCGGTGATCAGATTGGTTGCACCAACAGCACCAGTCGTCCGAGTCTCACTTCCTGCAATCGAAACACCCCAGAAACGGATCCCTTCTCCGAGCACGGCAACAATGAATCCCGCGATCAATGAATCAACGGTCGGCGCGGCAAAAATCACCATCACCAACAGGAACGGTATTGGTGTGTAACTGCGCATTTCAAATATTTTCAATCGGATATCCATGATATTCTCATTCTCCCAAAAAGACTTCGTTGCGTGCAAGTTCCGCCGTGCGGCGTTTGCGCGGCTTCTTCGTTTCAACGATAGTCCGGAACATCTTCAGAACGTCCGAAAAATCCGTGAATCGGTGAAACGTAATATTGTGTGTCTCACAAAAACTGACCAGGGCATCTTTGGCAAAGACAACATCCGCAAACTTCACAGGACACCGGTCCGAAACTCCATCCCCGATATATACGATCACCTGATCGTCGTTCGATCTTGTGAGCAGATGATTCCGTTTGCAATTGGCACATCGCGGACAATCGGCATCCGTATATGGGAACACCGGCTCCACCGACCCATCCTGATTGAACTGCAGTCTGTTGGAAAACAGCGGCAAATCCGACAATCCTTCACGCGCCAGCACCGGATCAATGTATGCATCGTATCCGTCGCTCAAGACTGTTACAGGGATATTCTGAGCTCTGCAATATGTCACAAACGTCGAGAAATACTTATCCGCAGAATGAGTCAATGCGAATGCCGTGAATTCATTTTTCGTCACCGGACCGACTGTGGCGAATCCGTTCCTCCAACAATCACGTGCATCGATCGTGCCGGTGCGGTATTGCTCAAAACTTTTTGCACAGATCTCTGTATTGCCGAAATGCCCGAACATTGCATCACCGATATCGTCAACGGCAATGGTCCCGTCAAAATCCGTAAAGACAGTATAGGTGAACTGATTCGGCATGATTCATCGGCAGCGAAGGAACGTCCGCGATATTATTATGTTGCAATTTTGTTCTCGTTGAAACGGACAGAGACCAATTTCGAGACACCCTGTTCTTCCATCGTCACACCGTACATTGCATTCGCCGCTTCCATCGTCCGTTTGTTGTGCGTAACGATGATGAACTGCGTATTGTCGCTGAATTTTCGTATGATGCGTGCGAACCGGTCAATATTGGAATCGTCGAGCGGTGCATCCACTTCATCCAGGATACAGAACGGCGACGGTTTCACGAGATAGATGGCGAACAAAAGTGCGATAGCGGTGAGCGTTTTCTCTCCTCCGGAAAGAAGATCGATGGAGGTCGGACGTTTACCGCGGGGTTTTGCAGTGATCTCGATCCTCGCTTCGAGCGGATCGACTCCTTCTTCCAGCTGAAGATCGCACTCATCCCCTTCATCAAACAATCCTTTGAACGTGCTGATGAAGTTCTCACGGACCTTTTCGAAGGTATTCATGAATTCCTTCTGCGCCGTGTTGTTGATCTCTTCGATCGTCTGCATCAGCGTTTTTTCCGCTTCGATCAGATCTTCGCGCTGCGTGGTGATGAATTCCAGCCGCTCTTTTTCCGTTTTATACTCATCGAAAGCCGCAAAATTCACCGCGCCAAGCGAACGGATCTTTTCCTTCATCTGGCGGACTTCTTCTTTTCCTACTTCAATGTCGAAGACATCTTCCGCCGCAAATTCCTTCAGTTCAACAACATATTCGAACTCTTCTTTGCCGCGGGTGATGATATTCTGTGCACGGATCGTCAGTTCGGAGATCTTCATTTCCAGTTCATGCGAACGGGATAATGATGTATCGTGCAGACGGCGGGCATCTTTCAGCTTCAGTTCAATATCGTGGGACTGGGTCCGCTTTGAATTGAAATCAGCCTGAACCACACGCTTACGCTCCACGATCTCTTTCAATTCGCTGTCGAGTCCTTCGAGTTCGCCGGCATTCACCAGCAGATTCTCTTTCAAGCGGATGATCTCATTGTTTGCCGTATCGATATCCACGTCGCGCTGAGCAAATGTGTTCTTCAAATTGGCGATGGTTGCATTGGTGTATTCCAATTCGCGCGCCGAATTCTTCTCTTCATTCTCCAGCCGCATCATTTCCAGCTGAGCATCGGTCGCGACTTTGGAGAATTCGTTCCACATCACTTCCATGGTCTCGAGTTCACTTGCTGTGGCGCCGGATTGTTTGTCCGCTGCTGACTTTTTCTTTTCCAGTGCTTCGATCGACGGCAGGAGTCCTTTCAGTTCTTTTCCGATCGCATCCGCTTCGTCGCGAAGACGCGTATTCTCTGCGTCATTCCGCTGTACATTCTCCGCCATCCGTTTCTTTTCGTATTCGATCTGCGCAATGCGCATTTCAACGGAGGTCATCTGTTGTTCGACCTTCTTTGCAGCATCGAACAGCGATTTCACATCGATCGAAACAACCATCCGCTCTTTTTCAGCGAGGATCTTGCGAAGCGATTCAAGACGTGCGTCCAATGATGCGATCTCTTTTTCCAGTTCATCGATCTGCGTCTTTTTACCGAGCATGCCGCCGTCTTCGGCCTGGATACTTCCGCCGCGCAGAATGCCGGAACCGGTTACCAGTTCGCCGTCCAGCGTGACGCATTTCAGGGAGAAATACTTCCGCACCAATTCGGACGCTGTCTGCACATCCTCAACGATCATCGTACCGGCAAGCAGGAAGTCGCGCAGGGAATCGTATTTCTTATCACATTTCACAATGTCATTCGCCCAGGCAACAACTCCCCCTTCGATGATATCGAGTTTATCGTCCGGCATATGCGGCAGGGATTCAAGGCAGACGAACGTTGCGCGCCCTTTATTAGTGCTCTTCAGAAGTTCTACACCGCGATGCGCATCGTCAATCGTATTCACAACGATATAGCTTGCAACATCACCCAGCGCTGCTTCGATCGCCACACGATATTTTGCTTCGGTGGAGAATGCATCGGCAACGGTGGACTGCAATGCGCTGTTCCAGTCCTCATTCGCAATCAGGTATTTTGCGCCTTCGGAGAATCCTTCGTGACTCTCAACGAGTCCTTTCAGGAATTCCATACGTGAACGGCGGCGTTCGATGGTGGTGCGGATCTCGAATTCTTCGTTCTTCTGTTCTTCGATCTCCTGCTGCAGCGTCGATTTCTTCGTCTCTTCGTTCAACGCTACCAGCTCTGCTTCGGCGAATTTCTTCCTCAGATCACGGTCCTGCGACGACAATTCGGCTACGGTCGCCGAATTTTTCGAGATCTCTGTTGTATAGAGAGCATTCTCTTCGCCGGAATAATCAAGACGGCCGTTGATATTCTCAAGGCGTGCCTTCGTCCGTTCATACTCATTCCGTTTGGACGAGATCTCGTGCAGCAGCGAGATCACTTCATCCTGTTTCGTTTTTACTTCTGCTTTCTTTTTTTCAAGCTCTGCGGTGAATTTATCGAGCTCTTCTTTCTTTTCATTGTACTGCGCTGTCGAAGAAATTACATTCGCATGGACCTGATCGATGGAACCTTTCAGTTCACCTGCACGCGTTTCCAATTCCGGCAGCTGGACCTGAAGTTCTTCTTTATCCTTTGCAAATCGGTCGATCGCCTCGTTCAGTGAGTTCGTCCGCTCATTCGCTTTCACACGTGCCTGCTGCGACAGATTGATCTTCTGCTGATGCTCGTTCAGTTCCGTCTGCACCAGATTCAAATTCTCTTCCAATCCGGTCAGTTCTTCGCGGAGCGTATCGAGAAGCGTTTCTTCGGAGGAAAGTTCATCCGTCAGTTTCTTTTTCTCATCAACAGCGGAAAGAAGTTTCTCTTTCAGCGGATCGATGGAGTGGACGATCTCGAAATACTCACGCTCAAGCAGGATCAATTCTTTTGTTCTCAATTCCTGCGAGATAAGATTGAATTGTTCTGCTTTGTTCGCTTGGCGTTCGAGCGAGTTCACTGCTTTCTGTACTTCTTTCACAATGTCCTGCACACGATTCAGATCCTGCTGCACATGATCCAGTTTCGTGAAGGTCTCTTTACGGCGTACTTTATATTTCGTCACGCCGGCTGCTTCTTCAAACAAACGTCGACGCTCATCCGCCTTATCGCTGAGAATGGTCTCGATCATCTTCAATTCGATCACGGAATAGGCATCAGATCCCATTCCTGTATCCATGAAGAGATCCTTGATGTCTTTCAGACGACAGAGTGTCTTGTTGAGATAATATTCGGATTCGCCGGAGCGGAACACACGGCGGGTGATCACCACTTCTTTATATTCGGAGGGGAGGATCCCTTTGGTATTCTCGATGGTCAACGAAACATCCGCCATACCGAGCGGCTTGCGGTTCTTCGTCCCATTGAAGATTACATCTTCCATCTTATCGCTGCGCAGACGGCTCGGTTTCTGTTCGCCGAGCGCCCAGCGGATAGCATCGACAACATTCGTCTTTCCGCAGCCGTTGGGACCGACGATCGCGGTCATACCGACATCGAACGTAAGGTTCACTTTGTTCGCGAACGATTTAAAACCGAGAATCTCTAATTTGGAAAGATACATGCGTTCGGATTTTTAGTTGACGAATGGAAGAATACGAGACGCAAAGAATTCCGCATAGGCGGTGAGTGAAAATGCATAATCGCAATACGCATAGATACCGCCGGACACGACCAGAACGAACACCGATCCGATCATATACATCTTCGGCGTGTAGACGTGATAAATTACAGAGATCCCTTTCAGCGTTCTGAAATAGACCCAGACGGACATGAATGCGACCAGTCCCAATACCCATGGGACGTATGCTTCGCTTTGCAGAACTCTGTAAAGGATCATCCCGACGGGGATGAAAAATGCCCACGGCAGTGCTGTCCACACAGCAATGGAATAGGAATGGAATATTCGGATCTTTACTCGAGCGATCATCGCAAAGATCTGAATCAGAACGGTCAACAGAATGAACCAGACGATCATCACACCGGTCAGATAGCCGATGCTCAGCAAAGGGTCCCACGCCATCGTTATGAGGATGCGTTTGAACTCATCAGAAAAGAGATGGGAGAGAATGTAGTCCAGTGCGACACTCGTCCTAAAATGATGAAGGATGCTGGAGAAAATGACGGAGAATGTGATTGAAATGATGAATGCCGTAATGGTCGTATGGAACAGCGGAAGCGTGAACTGATCACGGATGTCGGCGAAAAAATTATAGGAATTCAACACCGCGCGCCTCGTGCTTTCGCGGAATCTTCGGTTGCCGTTCCACAGCCAGGCAAAACTGACGAGCAGCACAAGACCGATGATCACATAGATGTAGGGCGCATTTGAAACGAATGTGCCGATGGGAAGAGCCGATACCTTTTGGTCGTGATACAATGAATGCACAACGTCATATGCTGTTTTCTTTTCACGGTCCTGTTCAACGATACCGATCGTATGCACATCACGCAGGGTCGGTTTCACCGAGAGGATCGGTCGGTCACTTCTGAAATCATTGAACGAGAAGATCATCGAACCGGCAATATTCAGATCTTTGATCACCGCAAAGCGCTGATGGATATAGCGCGCCTGTGCTTCCTGTGAATTCGGATCGCTGTAGCCGTTTCTGTTCCCGACCTCTGTCGGTTTTCCGTACCCCGCGACAATCACCGGCTTCTTCGGATTCTCTTCCTTGAACGCACTCAATCTCGTTCGGAATGTTTTGACATCAGCAGACATAATGGAAATTGCCGCGATGTCCGTACTGGAGGATGTCTGATCGTCCGGATCCAAGGTAAGCGAATATGTCATCCGGTCATCAATGGATTTTACCAAATGATGAAGCTGCTGGATAAATCCATCGCCATGATCTTTCGCAGAGACGGACCCTTCACCGAGTCCCCATGCGATCACGGAAGGACTGGCAAGATCACGGTTCATCATCTCTTTCAGATAGTTCGTCACCAGCCCACGGTAATTCTCCGCTTCCAGTATTTTCGCGGGGATCTCGATATTCGGGATCTCTTCGAGGACGAACAATCCGTACCGGTCGCACAGTTGAATGAAGAACGGATGCGGAGGAGTAAATCCAACCCGGACAACATTCGCACCGAGATTCTTTATCAACGCTACATCTTTCTCCATCTCTTCATAGGACATCGCACTGCCGTGTTTCTCGGAATCTTCGATCCAAACAACACCGCGCAAGTTCACCGGCGCACCGTTGAACAGAAGTGTTGCATTATCTTTTGTAAATGTGCGGATGCCGGTGGTGATACTTGATTCATCGATCAGCGAATCTTTTTTTCCTTCGGCTGAAGAGAGAGAAACACGGATCGAATATAATTCCGGTGCATCAGGGGACCATAATTTTGCATTGGGAATTGAAACGGAGATCTGTGCCGTAACATCCTTCTCAGATTCAGGCGAGACCGAAACAATGAACGGTTTACCGATCACTGCGCCGGTGGATATTTCCGTCACTTCTGCGCTCAGCTGAAAAGTTTTGCCCGAGAACTGTGCTATTGAACGGATATCTTTTGCGGAAAGCGTGGTGACAACATTCAGTCTCGTCGATTTTGGCTCGATCGCATCCACAGTCACATTCAGATGATCGATCCACACTCTGGGTGAAGCAACAATAAAGATGTCGCGCAGGATGCCGTTATAATTCTTCCGTCCGCTCACCTGAGGACGCGGCGGGAAGGTCGATCTATAGTTCAGCGTATTATCCACTACAACGCGGATGACATTCTCGTCGCCGACCTGGATGATGTTTTCGGGGACGCTCAGTTCGAAGGACGTGTAGCCCCCTTCATGTTTCCCGACAAATGTTTCGTTGAGATAGACTTCGGCAGAATAATTCATGCCGTACGAAACGAACGTAAATGCGTTGCTGATGATAGATGATTCCGTAACGGAGAATTTTCTGCGGTAGACGATCTTTCCTTCGTAATTTGCGGCGGCGGGGATCTTCACTTTTTTCCACGATACACCGTTGTCGAGACTATAGTCCCACGCACCGGCAAGATCGATCATAGCGCGCGTTTTTGAACCGAATCCCAAGACATTCGGGTGCGACGGCGCGCCATTTTCTAGGAACAACTGCTGGGAAAATAGAGTGTTTACGAAGAGGAATGAAACGAATAGATATACTGATAATCGAAAGAGCAATTTGTTCAACTATGACTCGAAATTGTTGAATTTTCGTTGTTTTAACAGATTTTACAGTGGAAAACAACGTAAATATAACACACGACCCCCCTGAAACCAAGAGAAATCTTGCCTCTATCTTATACGGAACAGGAAGGGAATTAACACTTTAGAAGGGATTTTTCGGCCTTTTTTTACCATGGGGGTAAATTTCCAATTGTCAGCAACCGACAACACCGATTCATTAAAGATCTTGTCCGAAGATTCTGTAATATTCAGTTGAGTAACTACACCCAGAGCATTCAAACGGTATTCGACAATAACGTATCCGCTCACGAATTTTTTGATGGCCGCGTCCGAATAGCGCGCCAATGAGCGTTCTGTTGCACGCGGAAGAGAATCATACGGGACAAAACCGCCGGATGGCAATAGATAGGAAGGAAGGTTTGGAAATTCCAATTTGAATTGCCGGAGATCCGTAAGGATCACTGTTGAATCAATGATATTGGAAACGCGATTTCTTTCAGCAAATGCTATTGCACTGTCCAATGATGAAAGTCCGACACCTCCGTAACCGAGATTGAGCAGACATTGAGCACGGAACGCATATCCCTCGTAATGGATGCAGAGTGAGTCCACCGCCGCTAACAGATTGAACCGCTTGAGCGCGGTGTCATACTTCCCCTGTTCGTACTGAGTGTATGCAGAAGTGAATAACGAATCAAGCGCATGGAAATATCTGGCGTTCGAACCGGTTGACGTCTCAAACCTGCTTGAACACCCGAAAAAGAACATGCCAGTCACGATGATCATGACCGGCAATTTTTTTCGAGCGAATGGATGCATGCAATTGAAATTAAGCAGCAGTAATGATCGCTGTGAATGAATCCGCTTTCAGGCATGCTCCGCCGACCAGTGCTCCGTCGATATTCGGCTGTGATAGAAGTTCCTTCGCATTATCCGCTTTCACGCTTCCGCCGTATTGGATCACAACCTTTTCTGCCGTCTCATTCGAATACAGACCGGTGATCACGCTGCGGATAACTCTGTGTGCTTCTTCCGCCTGTTCTTTTGATGCTGTCTTTCCTGTTCCAATGGCCCATACCGGTTCATACGCAACGATGGACTTTTCAACATCCGCAGCCGGTAAACCTGCGAGACATCCTTTCACCTGAGTGGTGAGTACATCGTTCGTAATATTCTTTTCGCGTTCGTCCAGCGTCTCTCCGACACAGATGATCGGGAGGAGTCCCCCTGCCAGAACTTTCTTTGCTTTTTGATTGATCACCTCATTCGATTCATGATGATACTGACGGCGCTCGGAATGTCCCACGATGATGTAAGAACATCCGACGGATTTCAGCATCGCTACGGAGATCTCTCCTGTATACGCACCGCTGTCATATAATGAAACATCCTGCGCTCCGAGTTTGATCACCGAACCGGCGATAAGCTGCTGCGCAACACCGAGCGATGTATACGGCGGACAGATGATGACGGTTGCTTTTACAGTTTGTGCTGCAAGAGCAGTTTTCAATCCATTGATCAGTTCGATCGTTTGGGGAATATCGTTGTTCATTTTCCAGTTGCCGGCGATGATTTTGGTTCTCATAGGAATTCTCGTATCAAAGAAAGTGAATGATGATGGTTGTAAGTGTTTAGATCTTTCGCCACAAAGGCACAAAGGAAACACTAAAGAACTACTTTGTGAACTTGCCCTAGATTTTCGGACACCAAGAAAAGACACTATATTGTGTCAGGAGGTGTCCCAATGTCAGGCCCAACACGTCGTAAACGGTACGATACACAATTCAAGCTTGATGCACTACGATTAGTCGAAACCAGTGAT
>CAIVNT010000073.1 GCA_903907305.1 uncultured Ignavibacteriota bacterium | reverse complement strand
TGATCAGTTACCCAAAATCAATTCATCATAATCCGGTATCCAGTATCTAGAATCCAGCATCGAGCATCCAGCATGTCTTCCCCTTTAATGAAACAATACGCCTCCGTGAAGGCGAAATATCCGGATACGATCCTGCTCTTCAGGATGGGGGATTTCTATGAGACATTCGATGAAGATGCAAAGACAACCTCAAAGGTATTGGGAATTACTCTCACCAGGCGGGGAAAAGCAGGGGATGTAGGCGAGACGCCGCTGGCAGGATTCCCGTATCATGCACTGGAAACGTATCTTCCAAAATTGCTCAAAGCAGGACTCCGTGTTGCGGTCTGTGAACAGCTGGAGGATCCGAAATTCGCCAAAGGGATCGTGAAACGTGATGTTGTTGAAGTGGTGACTCCCGGCGTATCATTTTCCGACAAGATCCTCGAACAGAAACAAAATAATTATCTCGCATGCGTAGCGCTGCCGAGCGCGATCGCTGCGGCGAATGATCCGATCGGATTCTCCTTTGTGGATATCTCCACGGGTGAATTCTACACATCCGAATTTCCATTCCGCCAGCTTCCCGAAATTCTTTCCTCTATCGCCCCGGCTGAATTGATCGTGCAGAAGCGGGACAAGGAAGCGCTGCAGGAATTACTGCGCGGACAGTACCGCGGCATCTATACATCGCTCGATGACTGGCTTTTCCAATTCGATTATGGGAATGAAAAACTTCTCCAGCACTTTAAGACGCAAAGTTTAAAAGGATTCGGTATCGAGTCCATGAGCATCGGCATCATCGCTGCCGGCGGTGCGATGCATTATCTGAACGAGACACAGAGAGCGAATCTCGCGCATATACAGAAGATCGTCCCGTATTCCGTTGACCAGACGATCGTCCTTGATCCTGCCACGAAACGGAATCTTGAGATCAGTTCTTCTCTCGGTGGTTCGTTGGATGGAACATTGTTCTCCGTCTTGGATAAAACAAATACACCGATGGGGGGACGCTTACTAAAGCGTTGGGTGAACAATCCGCTGAAGCAACTCGATCAGATCAAATGGCGATCAAGCGGTGTTCAACATTTGATAGAGAAGACATCGCTCAGGACCGATCTTATTGCGGAACTCTCAGAGATTGGGGATATGGAACGGCTGATCGCGCGTATCGCCACAAGTCGCGCGAATCCGCGCGAGATGCTGGCATTGAAGAGGATACTGCAGAGTATTCCGAAGTTGAAAGCTATTCTGAACAGTCCTTCGACTCGCTCGTCAAAGAACGACTCGCTCGCTCAGGATGACTCCTTATTAAAAGATGCAGTCACCCTGAGCGAATCACGACAAAGTCGTGATGAGTCGAAGGGCGACTCAACGCTGAACGAGATCAATACAAAGTTACAGACGCTCGAAGACTTGACCGATGCGATCACGCGTGCCATTGCTGATGATCCCCCAATGAAATTCGAGGACGGCGGAGTGATACGCGAAGGGTTCAATGCGGAACTGGACGAACTTCGCTCGCTGTCGTTCTCCGCGAAGGACTGGATAGCGAATCTGCAGATCAAAGAACGGGAACGAACAGGGATCTCATCGTTGAAGATCGGGTTCAACAACGTGTTCGGATACTTCATTGAGATCACGCACACACATAAGGACAAGATCCCGAAGGATTACATCCGTAAGCAGACGATGACAAATGCCGAGCGCTTCATCACGCCGGAACTGAAGGAGTATGAGGACAAGGTGCTCAACGCGGATGAGAAGATCCTTGCGATCGAAACGCGTTTGTTCAACGAACTACGGCTCTATGCGTCGCAGTTCGCTGCGGTCATCCAGTCCAACGGACAGCAGATCGCAACGCTGGACTGTCTTGTTTCGCTTGCGCAGGTAGCGCAGGAGAACCGCTACACGCTTCCGGATGTGAACGACAAAGATGCTCTTATTATAGAGGATGGACGCCATCCGGTGATCGAACAGTTGCTGCCGGTCGGCGAGCAATATATTCCGAATTCCGTTCAATTGGACACGAAATCGCAGCAGATCCTGATCATCACCGGTCCGAACATGAGCGGTAAATCATCCTATCTTCGCCAGGCAGGATTGATCGTGCTGCTCGCGCAGATCGGCAGTTTCGTCCCCGCAAAACGAGCAGTGGTCGGACTTGTTGACAATATCTTCACCCGCGTCGGTGCAAGCGATAATATCACCAGCGGAGAGAGTACGTTCCTTGTGGAGATGCATGAAGCTGCAAATATCGTCAACCGTGCCACGAAACGAAGTCTTATTCTGCTGGATGAAGTCGGCCGCGGTACCAGTACGTTCGACGGTATCTCTATCGCCTGGGCTTTGACGGAATATCTGCATGAACAGATCGGCGCGAGGACGATGTTTGCAACGCATTATCATGAACTGAACGAACTTGCGTCGCTGTATCCGCGCATTAAAAATTACAAAGTGGATGTGAAGGAATACGGCGACAAAGTGGTGTTCCTCCACACGGTCACTCCCGGCACAGCGGATCATTCCTATGGTATTCAAGTGGCGATGATGGCGGGGCTCCCGACGTCGCTGACGGACCGTGCGAAGAAGATCCTGGAGAATCTTGAAGCGTCGCAATTGACACCGCACAGCGAACAGCCGGCGGATCCTGCGGATGTCCGAAAAGTGAAGCGTCACGCACTGAAGATCGAGAACACACCGCAGATCACCATGTTCGAAATGAAGGATGATGAACTGCGCGATGCGATCAAGCGGATCGATATCAATGCGATGACGCCGATGGATGCTTTGAAATTTTTGGCAAAGATCAAGGAAAACCTTTCCCACTGACATCATGCGTAATTCAATGGACAGTATATTGAAACGATCGGCTATCCCTTTATTCTTACTGGTATTGATTTCTTCGGGATGCACGACAAAAGTGCTTGTCCGTTCGCACTGGGACAAGAATGAGATCACGGTGGACGGTGATGAAAAGGATTGGAGTGACCGTACCTTTTATTTGAAGGAAGAGGGGATCAGTCTTGGTGTACGCAACGATAACAAGGATCTCTTTCTGTTTTTTAAAACTGCGGACCGGGAGCAGATCCGGAACATTCGTCTCGGCGGTCTGACCATCTGGCTTGATCCGGCCGGTTCCAACGGAAAGAAATATGGCATCGGTTTCCCACCGAGACCGATGAATGTTCCCCCGGGTGCGGACGAGGAAGATGAGTTCATTTCCGACGGTGTGAACGAGGTGCGGATCTTCACTGATGGGAAAAAGGATCCCGTCCTTATTTCGTTGTCGGAATTGAAAGGGATACAATGCTCTGTTTCTTATTCGGCGAATGTTCTCATCGTTGAGTGCCGGATCCCGATCGCTGACGACCCGCTCTCGCCGATAAAATTGAATGCGACCCGAAATGATATTGGAATAACACTGGAGTCCGACAAGATCGACATGAAAATTCCGAAGAATGAAAATGCCGGTCTCGACGAAGGACAAGCAGAGCCGGGAGGATTTTCGCCTGGCGGCAATACCACGGGAGGAGGGCGCAGAGGAGGAAGGGGTCTTGGAGCAGGAGAAGGATCGGAACGCGGTAGGGGAAAACACTCCGTGGTACATCCTCTCGATTTCTGGTTCCTGGCTCGTTTAGCCCCTGAACTTAAATAATACTACTCATCAATCGGACAATCCCGTAGTTACTCTATGTCGCTTCGCCGGTCATTTTTTTATCTTAGTGCGCTCCCCACCTTCGTTGTGATCCTTGATCTGCTCATCCGTTTCCCATATCTCCGCATTCTGGAACTTTCGGTATTGCAGCATTATCTCTATTCATATCTCTTTGAATGGACATTCAGTTTTATGATCGTGTGGCTGATTTCGTTCTCGGCACGGTCACGAACAGCAGTTCTTGCTGCAACCGCAGTTGTGTTGAGTCTATGCCAATTGATCGTCTACGGGCATTATTTTTATTTTGGAGTGCTGCCGAATCCATATTCCATCAATTACTGTATCGATCATACGTCCGACTCATTGTCATTGATCATTTCCGGTGTCACATGGGTGCATGCTGTTATCTTCGTCAATCTTGTAATCATTCATTCCATCCTTCTCCGGCTTGCGCTGAAAGGATGTGACACCATCCCGGCGAAATACCGATGGGCGTTTGCAGGATGTTTTCTCGGATGTTTCATCGTCTTCAACAACAATGTCCGGTTTGCCCCTGCAAGTTATTCCGTCACTCCCGCAACGCTCTTTTCCCTGAAATACACACTGCAGGAACGGTGGTCCGGTGCTGCGATGGAAGTTCATCACGGTTACATGCGGCGCAGGTTCGATGTTGCCGAGAGGCCTCATATACGCTCGCAGTACAACTGTATCCTGTTTATCAGTGAAAGTCTCCGGAAAAAGAATGTTTCCTCTTACGGATATAATAGGAATACAACACCGTTCATCGACAGTATGATCTCTGCGGGGTCTGTCGTCCGCTTCCATCACCATGTCAGCAATGCGGTCTCCACACAGTATTCCGTGCCGATGATCCTTTCCGGGGATTTTACCATTGACAAGATCGACCATCCGTTCATCTATGATTATCTGAAATGGTGGACCGATGCACGCACATATTTCTTCACATCGCAGTCCATGCAGCGGAGCAACATCGATCTTATCTATAATACATCGCTCGATACATTCGTTTGTCAGGAAAAGCTTCCGTATGAACCGTTCAACGATCTTGGAGTGGACGATGTTGAAGTGTCGGATCATGTTGAGGAATTCTACCGCCGGCATAACGGAGAACGGTTCTTCAGCATCATTCAGTTCAACAACACACATTTTCCGTACACAGTGAAACAATCTGCGGCGCACTTCTTCTCCACGAACGATTCAGCCGTGATCGACCGTTATGACAATACCATCCTCGAACAGGACCGGATACTGCGTACATACTTCACGTCTTTTCAGCAGGCAGGATTGCTTGATTCAACGATCATTATTTTCACCTCCGATCACGGAGAAGCGTTCGGTGAACGGGGACATATGGGACATCTGAATACACTCTACAGTGAAGAGATCGAAGTGCCGATGTGGATCTATCTTCCAAAAGGCTTTCCTGCTGCGAAGAAACGGGTGATTGAACAAAATTCGCTGAATACAACATCGCATCTTGATCTCTTCCCAACCCTGATGGAATTGTACGGAATCGTTCACGAACGCGCTGCGGACGATCGATTAAAAGGAGTCTCTTTACTGCAGCCGATAGGGAGCTCACGGATCATACCGGTAGTGGGAAAGGATATGATCGATACGAAAGCGGTGATCATCGGAGAGATGAAATATATCGAAATAAATAGGGACGGGATCATCTCTTATGAAGCGTATCATATGAGCAATGACCGTCATGAGAAACAGAATTTGTGGCCGGGAATATCAGCAGAGCAGCAGCGTGATTTGAAAGAAAAATTCACTTTGATCGATGCTGTTTCGACAGGGTATAAAAAATAGCGTATGCTTGTAGGGACGGATCATTATCCGTCCCTACAAGCATATAGTTAGGCACACCGATCGGCACGGATCTGATCGCATTCTATCGTCAGCGTTTGTAATACGGCAATACATTATCATTATAATCCCAAAGGATCATTATGAATAAAGAACCGCAGGAACGTAAAAGGATCAAAGAACTTGAAGTGATGGTCGCGGATACGATCGTGGAAACGGACGATACGACGACATTGGTTCTCTTCACTGGAAACGACCGATTGGACTATAAGGCGGGTCATTTCCTGACCATCGATCCGCATCAATTTGAAGCATTATCCCGGTTCACTGCATTCCTGGAGGATCTGAAAGGAAAAAAAGAACCTCCCCGTGCATATTCAATGTGCTCATCACCGCATGAGAAATATATTGCTGTTACAGTAAAAGAAGAACGGTACAATTCAGGCACGACTAAATATCCGCCGTTATTATCCCCATTATTGGTGAAACAAATGGTCCGCGGAATGCATTTGGTGGTGACAGGCTTTACCGGTCCGTACACACTTCCCGATGATATCGAAAATCAAACGGATCATTTGGTGCATCTGTGTGCCGGATCAGGAAGCGTTCCGAACTTTGCCATGCTGAAATTTGCGCTGAAGAACCATCCGTTGCTGCGTCATACGTTCATTTATGCGAACAAAACCTGGAGCGACATCATTTTCCGTGATGCATTGGCCGGTCTCGAGAAAGAATTCCCGCGTCAGCTCAGAGTGATACACTCGTTGACCCGTGAATCGGATTCATTTCAGTATAGTGATTCGATCCGGAAAGGAAGGATCTCGGCTGAACTCTTAAAGGAATTCATTTCTGACTCATCGAATTCGCAGATCTTTCTTTGCGGTCCCGCCATTTCCGTCCATGACAGGAACGCTGCAAAAGCAGCGGGGACCACGCCTCAGCCGAGGTTCCTTGAAGGCGCATTGGCGAATTTACAGGAACTGGGTATTTCCAAAGAACGTATCACGTATGAATCATATGGTTGATCTATGGTAAAAACAGTGATGCCATGACGTACGGTCATGGCATCAGAAATACATATTGTAGGGACGGATAATTATCCGTCCCTACGGCATTTATTTCAGGACGGTCATTTTTTTGGTCTGAACAAAACTTCCTGCCCGTAGCGTGTAAAAGTACACGCCGGTTGTCAGCATTCTGCTGTTGAACGAAACCGAATACGACCCTGCCTCTTTTTCTTCATCGACCATCCGTTCGATCTCGCGTCCCGCAACATCATGCACGATCAAGGTCACGTGCTGTTTGATGGGATTGTCGTACCCAATAGTGGTTGAAGGATTGAATGGATTGGGATAATTCGAATGTAATGATGCAGAGAGCGGTGATTGTCCTGCTGCGGAGACCAAGACAACATAAACCTTCCCGGAAGACGTGACCGCTTCGATTCTATACACTGCGTCGGGTCTCCGGTGCTCTACGTCCAACCACTCAGTCTGTGAACCGTTCACGACCGCGATCAATTCAAAAGCAGCGGTAACGGGATTCTCCCGATAGATCCGGAACTCTTTTGCACTGGATGAGACGGAGATGTTCCATTGCACCAATGTCCCTTCAGAATTCAGGGAGATATGTGTTGAAACAAATTCTACCGCATCGGCCGACGTTGCCCCGGGTGTGACCGGAAAGGTCTTTTCCGCATTGTAGGATGTATATTTGCAGCGAATGCCATAGCCGAGACTCACCGCAATATCCGCTTTCTTTAATGAATCAGTCTCGCCGAAGACAGCAATGCGCCGTTCGATCTCATCTATCTTTTCCTTTGCCCAGAATGCTTCTGCAAATTTGTTCTTCACCGTATCGGCAGGAAATGACAACGGAATATCTTTAAAGACAGGTCCTGTCGGCGAGAATCCTGCGATTGAGAAGACCCAATTTCCGGGATTTTTGTATCGTCCGGTAAAATAGGTGAGCGAACCTTTGTAGAGGGATGATGACGTTACTGGGAGAATACTGTGAACATTCGTTCCGATCTCGTAGCGAACATCTTTCATCACCGGAAGATTGATCCTGTCGAAGATCTGCATCATACGCTCGCGGAGGATCTCATTCTGCGAGATGAATGCCGGAATCCCATAGTTCAGATACGCGATCATTTCCAGCCGCTGTCTGCCGGCGGTCGATGCGCCGGCGATCGTCATAATGGAGGCCTTTTTTGTGTTGTATGTACGAATCTGGTCCGGATTCGCGACGGCTTTTCCGTCACTGAACAGGACGATAATATTCTGTGTAGTGTCGGAAGAGAATTGATCGATCGCATTCTGTACGGAAGACAGAAGAGCCGAGCCATACGAAAAAGTGAGCGTGGATAGGAATTGCACGGCTGAATCTTTTGCCCCTGGGGTAGCTTTGGACAGCGTATTCCTCCACTTTGTGACGGAATAATCGAATGTAAAAAGATTGAATGAATCATCCGCATTGAGTTTTTTGATGCATTCAGCGATAGCCGTTTTTGCTTCTGCAAGTGTAGCGCCGAACATATCTGACGAACGGTCCATAATAAACACAACATTTTTCCTGAACACATCATTCGCGGTCGCTCCCGAAGGGGATTTCAACGTCATCACAAAATGTCCGTCCATCGTATCGTTATCCACCGCATAGAATTCCGTCTGCAGTGAATCGTGTGTTGCCGTATAGGTGAAGAGAAGATCGGATGTCAAATAGGTCTTCGATTTATCCAGCGTCAGTTGAAGATGCTGCGGGTCACTTTGTTTTGTTACTGCGCCGGACAACGGCAGGAGTGAAGATGACGTGATCGTCTGGTTCGAATTGACGGAAACAGTGAACGAGAATAATTCAACAGGATAGAGAACGAAATCTGTCGTATTCATAGGATAACGGTATTCCGACGTTCCATTACTGTAATTGCAGAGCGAGATGTATTCTAATTGGACGCGCTGTATCCCTCCTGCGGGAACATTCGGGATCATCATCCGTAGTGCATTCGGTCCGAGATACAGATTCACCTGTGCATCGATTCCTCCGTCGCCCGTTCCGGGATTTACCGCTTGTTCTTTCACTTTCAGCACGGCGCGGAACATAGTGTCGTTTGCCCAGAAATATACGGCAGTCGCTCTTGCATCCGGCGGGAGCGGAAACGAATACACCGCATCGGTGGAGCTCGTCCACTCATTCACAAATTCCTGGTAGACGGTTGTTTGGGCGATCTGTCCGATAATAGAGACATCCACTTTTGTCATACGGTGGCGGAGAAAATTGCCGGGATACGATTTGCTGCTTGGCCTCATCAATCCGTCCGCACAAAGGATACCGATGAACAAGGTCAGCGTCACAAAATATTTCAATACTGTTCTCATAGTTGGGATTCTTTCATTCGCTATTTCAGATATATCACTTTTGCTGTTTGGATGTTCATCCGAATTCCGCTATTGGAAACAATTTCCGAACGGATCAGGTACACGCCGGAACTGACGGAACGGCCGTTGTTATCGGTTGCATCCCACACGATATCCGCGGGACCGCTGCTGTTGTTCACTTCGAACTGCCGTGTCTGCTTTCCTAGAATGTCATAGATGGAAATCTTCGCTGTTCCGTTCTCCGGTATCTGCACACGAATGGTCGTCTGCGGATTGAACGGATTGGGATAGCACGACAGCGCTTCCTGCACAGGATTGGCCAGCATGGAAGGATACGATGTTGTTGCACTTCCACCAAGACCGGCCACATGCACTTCGATCTTTACACTCCGCTCTCCGCTATTCACATTGGGCGACGTGTAGGAAAGAAGGAATTTGCTGGTCGATTTCATCCGAGAAATGTCGAGAAGGATATCCCGGAAGTTGCCGTAAATATTGTAGAACTTCCCGCCGGTCGGCTCGATGATGGGATTGTACCAGTCTGTTTGAAACGCCTGCGGTCCGATCGCGTGGACAGTCACGTCGGAATTGAGCAGCGCATTGACAACCTGTGATTTTGTTCTGGCAGTCACTCCGTTACTTTCATGATACGTAATGTCCGTGATCCAGATGATGACACGGTTTGCTTCGTTGCGGAACGGATACTGAGTCGCGCGAAAGAGCGCATCGAGCGAATTTTCCGGTGCATCACCGCCGCCGTGGGCATTCTGAAGAGAGACAAGTTGTTTGAAGACATTCACATCGCTGGTAAAGTCATACGCATTTTCGATAATGTCGAGGAATGTCACCATACCGAGACGGTAATCGACCCCGCGTTTCTTCAGGCTGTCCGCAAATTCGATGATGTTATTCTTTACACCCTCAATGGTGCCGCCCATACTGCCGGTCACATCCAGAACGAAGACCAGGTCCAGCGCATTCACTCCTCCGGACGTATCTTTTTGCAGTGTGAAATTCTGAATGCGTGAACTATTCTCATACAGAAATATATTCTGAGATTTCAGCGAGTAGAATTTTTGACTGGTCGAATTCCGCGTCACCTCGAACATGGTGGAGATCTTCGGTTTTGCCGATGTGATGATCGAGTCGATCGTGACGGTCAATCCCGTATCGGAGATAGGAGTTTTCGGAATATACATCGGAATGGTGAGGGTGTCGAGAGCGACATTGTTCACAGAAGTGATCAGGGAAAGATCAACAACAACATTCTCATACACTTCATTTGCCGTGAGAGGAAAGAGCAGGTATCCCGTCTGCAGTGCGGAGACGGACGTATCTTTTTGTGTCACGCCGGATTCAACATAATTGTTACCGGTAAATTTTATGGAGATATTCTGCGTTGTACCGGTTGTGTTCACAACGGATGCGATCGAGGAAAAATTATACGGATGCATGATGCCGTCATCCATTCCGAGATAGCGGGGAATATCCCACCGGGTAAAGAGTGTTCCGAAATTCGGCGCGGTCAGCGTCAGTTCGAATGTTGCCGAAAGCGTGTCGTGTGCTGCGACGGTAACTGCGGACCAATACGAACCGATCACCGCATCATACAATTGCGGAATGGATTCAGCCGTTGGTGCTGTCGGCGCTGCATTAAGCTCTGCTGACCAATTCCTTACAATGATCGACGATGGAAGAGTTCCCGGAAAATCGAGCTGTGCGCGCATTCCGAATGTATTGCCAGTCCGTTCGGACATTGTAACGGTCGAGGGAAGAACGGTGGATTCGGTCGTAATCCTTGTCCCATTCATCATGATCACTGCGTCGCCGCGGTTTCCGAGAGCAGGATCTATTACATGTCCGAAGCCGATCGAATGTGAAGAGACATCTTTATTGATCACGCGGAATGAGCAGCGCAATGCCGCACCATTTTGGAGTAATTGATATGTCGCTTCGAACGCACAGAGTGCATTCCCGGAATTCTTCACGACCATTACTGAATCGTTCCTCAGTTTCACCGCCATAGAGTCATTCGCGAACATCTCTTCGGCGCGTTTCCAGGTGCCGTCCACCGAGATGACCGGATACGAAGTCTTCGCATACGGATGTCCGTAGAATAGGGATGTATTGTTATCGAGTGCGGACGCTGATTTGCCATTCACCGTTCCCCATGTAAGAAAGAAACCAGGAAGGACGGCGATCTCGGAAATGGGTTGCTTTACTTTCCATCCCAGGAAAGGCACGCCGGTACTTTTCGCGAAGGAATGTTCGGAGATATCGAATCTGCTTTTCGGATCACCCGCATTGGCTTCAATGAGGAGCGACCATGCAAACAGCAACAGGAAAAATGATATTGATCTCATATGGATGCTTTCGATAGAATTATTTCACTGATAATTCGCAAAGAGATATTTTTCTTATAGAATGGTTCGGCGCGTCCGCTTTTGGCGGACTTGCTCACCATGGGTATTTTCTTGTTTTGTCTACGACTCGTAAAGCGAAAGATCAGTTATTTCAATAACAACATAGTTTTTGCTTTCACAACGGAGCCTGCCTGCATGCGGTACAGATACATGCCGGAGGTCATTTGTTTTCCTGCATCATCTTTTCCGTCCCACACGATCTGATGCTGCCCTGAAGTGTGTATTCGTTCAACGAGTGTCCGTACTTTTCGTCCGAGAAGATCAAAGATGGTGATCGTCACGAATATTTGTCCGCGCGGAATAGTGTAGCGTATGAGCGTAGTTGGATTGAACGGATTCGGAAAATTCTGTTCCAGGGCAAATTCGGACAGTTGCGCAGGTTCTTCTCCAACGGAGGTTCCGGGAGTCGATGTCGGTTCGATCACCAGGAATGCGGTGTATGGAGTCAGAACACTGTATTTGATGCTCAGATCCACGACTTGATCCACAAGTTCCTTTGCTGCGCCGATCGATTCGATCAAGGCAAGCAGGCTTTTGATCTTTTGTGCTCCCCAATAGCGCGCGATGGCGATCGTCAGTGTGTCGGTCTTTTCAAACGTGACACTGTTCCCAACGGAGAACGGTGAACCGTCAACGATACCTTTGAGCGAGACGGGGAACGGTCCTGTTTTGGAGAACCGTCCCGTCAGCGTCAACTGGTCGCCGGCGTAAAGCAGCGGCAGTGGTGTCGGGTGGACGTCGAATGCATCGAATGTTCCGAATTCCATCGATAGTTGTTTCAACGGTGGGAGGATCGTTTTTCTGTATAGTTCTTTCACTTTCACATACATACTGTCTTCGGTGTAGATGCGCGTGTAATCCGCGAAATTCTGCTTGGCGAGCTTGATGAGCAGCGTGTGGTCAAGATCATTCCCGACACCGACAGTATAGAGGGAGAGTTTCTTTGTATTCCATCTCCCCACGCGCGCAACAATGGAATCGGAATTCGTCTCACCCCAGCTCGGCTGTCCGTCCGTCAGAAAAAGGAGTGAGGTTCGCAGTGAATCTTTGTAGGAGAACTCGAATGCTTTTTTCAGCGCCGCTTCAATGTTGGTGAGTCCGAGCGCCGAAAGATTGTTGATGAAAATCTTTGCGCTGTCGCGGAGAGCGGAGGACATCGGGACAAGATCATTCCTGAACTGTACTACACCGGTGCTGAAGACGACGATATTGAATTGATCTTTCTCCGTCAGAAGGTCGACGAAAGAATTCAGCACGTCCTTAAGTTGTGAAATTCTCAGACCTTCCATGCTGGAGGAAATATCAGCGATGAATGTGACTTGTCTCGGTTTGGTCGTATCGCCGATGAGGGAATCCGGTGTTGTCGCCCACAACAGGAAGAACGGTTTATCTGCAAGGTTCTTCGGGTCAGTAAACGTCAGCACCTGCATTGCGGGAATTGTTTTGGGAATACCGGCCCTGATGAAAAAATCTTTCGAGAATGACACGTTCTCCGCGCCGTAGACCACGGTATAATGCGAACTGTCGATCTTGGTCACCTGCGCAGCGGTGGGGAACTGATCGACGGATGTTTCGATGCCGGAGAATTTCAAATGCGAACGGATGTCGAACGTCAGCGCTACCTTCTCGATAGGCGAAGATGTATAGTCCTTCATATCCAACGGGAATGTATACTGCAGGCTGCCTTTCGTGTAGATCATCGGCTGCGTGTAGACGATCTCGATCCGCCGCGTGTTCTGCGGTTCGAAAGGGAAGATCTGCAGTTTGAACACATTATTCCCAAGTTCCTGCAGAATAGCAGGATCGGCCAGTCTCTGCACGATCTCGTTGTATTGAACAATAGCGTCCTCTTTTTTCTTCACCACATACGGAACGCGCTGACCGTTGATCCACAGATACAGCTCATTCACCTGTGCGCCTTCGGGAAGTTTGAACACGTAGAATCCTTCAAGTCTGGCGGCGTTGTCGTTGGCGAAGAGCTGATCCACATGCGTCACTGCCATCTGGTCCATGATGGTGACCGTTGCATTCAATGTCTTGATACGCAGATTGAAAATAGGACTGTTCGCGTTGTTCGGATAACGGGCGTAGACCCTTCCGATGGAAAACGCTTGCTGAGAAACAACAATGAACAGAATGAAGGAAAGGAAACCGATGAGCGCTTTTTTCATATGCGCCTCCTGCAGAGAGATAAGAGTGTGTTGTGTACGGACAGTGAAGAGTGTTGTAATATTTTATTGATTAATCGCTATAACAGCAACAAACAAACAGGAAAATATTTTAGTTGGCGTTTTAGGCTCATCATATTTTTAAAATAAAATACCCGGTCAATGTTGATCGGGTATTTTATTGCGCACTGTTTAGTCCGAAATACGGGCCATCATTTAAGGATGGTCATTTTTTTTGTCTGAATAAAATTATCTGTCCGAAATGTGTAGAAATAGATCCCGCTTGCCGGAAAGTTTCCGATGAATTGAATTGAATGTGATCCTGCTTCCTGCTGTTCATCCACAGGCCGTGCCAGTTCACGGCCCAAAATATCATAGACGATCAAGATAACATGCTGTCGCGATGGATTATAATACCGTATTGTGGTTGACGGGTTAAATGGATTTGGATAATTTTGGAATAAAACGGGGTCAACGGGAAAATTGTTCGTATGTTGTGATACTACGTTCATTTCCGGTTTCAAATATTTACAAAAGAAGCTTTTGACTAATCCGTTAAGCACCGGTTGTGTGGAATCACCGATGAGCATTGAGATCTCATTGTGATCAAGAGTATCCATTGATGCAGTTGTGACGAGATATCCCTGCAATGACATTCTTTCCTTGAATAATGCCGCCATATCCTTTCTTTCAGGAGTGTTTTGATGGATGTGCAGTATCGGAGGGATGAACAATCCCGCTTGAATATTTCTTGCCGGGGAAGCGTTAATGAGTGTCATTTCATCATTGCCGAACGCATTAATATATACGGTCCGGTCGCCCGGTGTCCTCGTATTCCATACAGGGATATCTATTCCTCCGATATCCAATGAACAGATACACCGAACGGCAGTTAATGGAGTTCCGATTCCTTCCAGAAAAGTTTTTTTTGTTCCAAGAAGGAGAGCAATATGTGCTCCTGCAGAATGTCCGATGATTCCGATCTTCGTTGAATCACCGCCGAAGTGAGAAATGTTCTTCCGCACCCACGAGACTGCGAATGCTGCATCCTGTTCGTGTACGGGATATTTCAGCCGCAGTGTATTCGCAGTATCAAAAGGGAATGGTGAAAGACGGTAGTTGATGCTTACAAAGATGTATCCGTTCGACGTGAAGAAGCTCGCTTTTTTATCTACCTCTCCTTTGTCGCCGCTTGTCCATCCGCCGCCGTGGATATAGATGACGACAGGGGCAGAAATTATTTCCGGAAACGGCCGATAGATATCGAGAGAGGTCAGGGAGCGCGAGAGGGATGTGTCCGGATGATACCGGATATCTTTGGTGATGGTATACTGCTGGGCCGTACAGAATGAACAGAACAGCATGCAGCAAAGGATGATCTTTCTCTTATTCATATTCTCGAATGATCCTTTCCATTTTCTCCGCCACTATTTCCACATTCGGTGTAGAGAGGATGCTTTTTTTAAATCCTACCGTAGTCCCCGGTCGGTTGAAATGCCCTCCGTCGATGCTGATGATCTTGACCGGTGTGTTTGTCACCCGGCTCCATCCATAATCCTTCTCGATGTGCTCCCGCTCGAAGATCTCGGTGGCCCGAAATAATACGAGGTCATTCACGGGAGGGATCAGCACATATTCGTTCAATGCATTTTTACGAGTCTTCATAAGCGATTCGGCGAATTTGTCCGGTTCGCGCGCGGCGATTGTTCGAACGAACCGTTTAAAGCGATTGCTTATCCGTTCGTGGAGATAGATGAAGATACCCGTGCTCCTAAGTTGAAATACATTCTTCAAATGGAATCTCGTCCGGATCGCCACTTTCATGAATGTAAGATAGGCCGACAATGTCGGAGAAATTCCTGCTTGATATGATCCTGCATAGTGTGGACTGGTGTCGAACAGGATCGTACACGGCACGGAAACCGACCGTGCGTTATACTGACGTGCCAATTCAATTGCAATAATCCCCGCCATAGAATATCCGCAGACATAGCACCGGGTGAATGTCCTGTTTTTAGACAGCTCGCTGATGATATACAGTGCGATCTCTTCGATGGTTCTTTTCGCATCGATCGTTCCATCGATCCCCGGAAATTTGATGACAAAGACAGGATGATCGGTGCTGAGGGCATTCACCAGTTCAGAGAAGAATTCAACATTCCCGGGAGAGATCAGCAGTACGGGAGCTTTTTCGCTGGCTCCGTTGTGGATATCGAATAAGGAACTTTTATTCAGGAGTGAAAGATTATCGTTAATCTTCTCCGCAAGCATTTCTATGGTTGGGTACCTGAAAAACGTCGTGATGGGGAATGAAACTTGGAATACCGATTCGATTTCGATCACAACTTTCACCGCCGATAATGAATCTCCGCCGATATCAAAGAAATTATCCGTGCTGCTGAATCGGGTCTGATGGAGCACATTCTTCCAAATATCATTCAGGATGTATTTGCTTTTCTCCACCGTATTGGTTGCAGCAACCGATCCTGAAGAATCTGTCGTGTCATATTTCTCCAAACCGGCATCCAAAAGCTGATCCACCAGTTGTGGTATATCCTGATGTGAAATGACAACATTCAATGAAGGCGATCGGAGGAATGAATGAAAACCCCGGAGAGCGGTTTCCGGGGACATGGAGGATTGTACGGGCGACATCCTGCTACCAAAGTGCTGTGATACAATACGTTTCCGTAATCCGGTATTTTCCCAAGAATCCCAATTGATAGAATATACGGGGAATGGATACTCATGAGAAAAAGCAACCGTATCCAGAAATGAATTTGCCGCACAGTACGATGCGTAACCGATCCTTCCTATGAGCGATGAGACTGAAGAGAACAGTATGACAAAATCCGGCTGATAGGATTGTATCGATCGCAGCACATTCAACGTTCCGAAGATCTTCGTTTTGAACGGCAGTTCATGTTCACGGAGCGATCCCTGAATGATTGGAAGGAATACTCCCCGCTCCCCGGCGGCATGGATCACGCCATGAAGAGTGCCGGTACTTCCAATGACGGAAATCAAGCGTTCATTGAACTGTGCTGAATCGGAGATATCGCATTGTATGATATGAAGATTTGATCCGGCAGACAGGATATTTTTTAACCGGTTGATTGTTCCATACAGTTTGTGTCCATTATCGTCAAGGATCCGATCCCATTCCGAGACCGCAGGGAAAGGGGTTCTGTTCATTAAAAGAAGGTTCACCGGTCCGTTACCGGAAAGATACTCGGCAATGTAAAGACCGACGTCCCCGAGGCCGCCGGTGATGAGATAATTTCCTCCGCTCCTGAACGGGATCGGTGTCAAACCGCCTTTGCTTTCCTGATATCGCAAGACATACCGTTTTCCCGACCGATACCCGGTGACCGGTTCGTGGGAGGTGATCTCAGCCGAAATTATCTGGACGCCGTTGTGGTTGAACAGCTGCGTCATTTCACTTTCCGGAATATCGATCACGGCAACCGATGTTCGTGTATTCTCGATGGACATCGTGGCAGCTATCCCCAGCACTGTTGATTTACCGATCACTGTTCTGTCTTCGGGAATGACCGGTGTGATCCCATTAGAGATGAAGAGTATCTTCTTTATCGAACGGTAGATCGTTAGATGCATTCCGCGGTCAATATTGCGCAGACTCCTGAAGGTATGGTCAAGTATCGTTTCGATCCCGAGTTCATCTTCACGGATCATTCCGGTAATACTTGCGAGATGGATCAGATAATCTGCCTGGACCTGATCATTCCTGAGAGATTGAAATAACCTTATATATTGTGACTCGTCAACACAGTTGATACGATACGATCGTTGGTCGATCCTTTGGAATGACGATCCAAATTCTACAGCGATCACCGTATGCCCTTGTTCTTCAAGTTGTTGAAGTAATGCCGTGCTCGCGGGCATTTGATTTGTAAAAATGATGAACGTGGAAAGGGGAATGAGCCGATGCGCAGGAACACTTTCTTTGGACCAAAAATGTTCGTATGCGAGCGTACTCTCCTTTCTATTGAGAAGAAAGTTCTTTAGAAGATCGGTAATTGCTGATCGATCGATCTTTCCGTGATGAGTGAGCGGGAGCCGTTCCTGAACGATCGTATCGTCCGGGATCATGTGTAGCGGGATTTTCACACGGAGGTATGCCCGCAGATCCGGAGTGCTCAGTGTAAGGGATGCATCCTTCATAACGATGCAGGCATACAATTTCTTTTCTTGGGATTCATTCGCGAGGGCAACAACTGCTGCGTCCTTAACGAACGGATGGGACATGATCGCATGCTCAATATTTCCGAGTTCAACTCTCATTCCCCTGATCTTGATCTGGTGATCTATTCTGCCTAAATGGAGAATGGTTCCATCTTTGAGCCGTCGTCCTACATCTCCTGTCTTATACACACGCTTTGACACCCCATCGATCAGCACTGTTTGGAATTTCATTGATGTCAATTCCATATTGTTCAGATATCCTGCAGCAAGACAGGGATTATCGATACAGATCTCGCCCTCGGTATCATCCGGAACAGGTAATAATTCCGCATTAAGGATGTGTATTGAAGTCACTTCTGCCGGTCTTCCAATAGGGAGGATATCGCCGGAGGAAAGATCAGATCCGAGCACTTCATGTGAGCAGACGATACCAGTCGTTTCAGTCTGTCCGTATATATTGATCAATCGTACACCAGGCGGTGCCGATTTGGTAAATCGAAGAGCATCGGATGCGTGAAGCGGTTCACCGACTGATACTACCTGCTTGAGTCGTTCCGGGAAGAGTGCTCCTCGCTGATGATGATCCTGAATTTCGACCCATTCAAGCCATGTTTTCAGGAACGATGGAACAACGTCAAACATTGTAACACCAAGGGAACGTGCCGACTGAAAGAAAAGCGCCGGGTCCTGCATCTCTATCTCGCCTGCGACAGCTACTGTTGCCCCCAGAGCCAATGGGATCATAACTTGACGAATAGAAAGCGCATACGTGGCGGGAGCACTGAAAAAGTGCACGTCATCGGATGAGACGTCAAGAGTATCACGGACCAGATCAACAAAATTAATGAGGGAACGATGCGGAATGACCACTCCCTTCGGGGTACCTGTAGAACCGGAAGTGTAGAGAACGTATGCCGGTGAGTCTATAATAGTGTTAGAAAGGACTTGTTCAGAAGAAGAGGTTTTTGAATCAAATAAATTCTTTTCATCTATAAAAAGAACCTTACACGGAGAATCTGAAAGACGGTTCCGGAATTGTTCATGAGCGATGATATATTCCAGCGGGGCATCCGAAATGATGGATGATAAAAATTCAGCAGGGTGGCGTGGGTCGAGCGGAATATAGGGAGCACCAATGCGGAGTGCTGCAAGGAATGCTACGATCATGTCATAGGAACGAGCGCAATGGATACCGACCAAGGTGCCTTCGCGTATTCCGAGTGCGGTCATTCTTTCCGAGAGGGCGGTGACGGACCGATTGAGGTACGCATAGGAATACGACCGGTGATCCGTTATCACTGCTGTCTTCAGGGGAGCAGTGAACGCATGATACCGTATGAAATCATAAAACGATGATTGTGCCGAAAAGGACGTTTCCATAGGATGGTTATCAGTAACGAGAATCTACACCGGAGAAGATAAAAAAAATCCCGGACAAAAATGTCCAGGATTTTCAGAGTGGATCACCCGCAGGAATTACGCTGCATCTTCCTGTTTCAGTTCTTCGGGAGCTTCACCGCCGTCATCAGGAAGACTGCCGGAAGTGAAAGTGAGGTCATCTTTCTTTTTGTTGAGTTTCACTTTGATGACGCTTCCTTCGGTGAATGTTCCTTTCAGGATCTCTTCCGCAACCGGATCTTCCACATATTTCTGAAGAGCGCGGCGAAGAGGACGCGCACCATACAACTGGTCGTATCCTTTTTCGGCGAGGAATTCCTTCGCGGACTTCGTCAGTTCGATGGAGATGTTCATGGAGCTCATCCGTTTAAAGAGTTCCTTCACCTGAAGGTCGATGATCTTTGTGATCGCTTCCTTATCCAGCTGATGGAAAACAATCGTATCGTCGATACGGTTGAGGAATTCCGGATTGAAGACCCGTTTCACCGCTTCATCGACCGTGTCCTTCATATGTTTGTATTTATCGCCGACCGTCTCTTCGCCGAAACCGAATCCTTTCGATACTTTGATGTCGCGGGCGCCGATGTTCGATGTCATGATCAGGATCGTATTCTTGAAGTCCACTTTGCGGCCGAGTGAATCGGTGAGCAGACCGTCATCCAATACCTGCAGCAGTATGTTGAAGACATCGGGATGAGCTTTTTCGATCTCATCGAGCAGAACGACCGAATACGGTTTGCGGCGGACCTTCTCAGTTAATTGGCCCCCTTCTTCATATCCCACGTAGCCGGGAGGAGCGCCGACGAGACGGGAGACGGAGAACTTTTCCATATATTCGCTCATGTCCACACGGATGAGTGAATCATCCGAATCGAACAGATATCGTGCAAGCACTTTCGCCAGTTCTGTCTTACCGACACCGGTCGGTCCGAGGAAGATGAACGAACCGATGGGACGCTTTGGATCTTTCAGTCCGGAACGCGCACGGCGGATCGCTTTCGTCAGTTTCTCGATCGCTTCGTCCTGACCGATGATGATATTCTTCAATGCGGAATCCATCTTCAGCAGTTTCTGCGTTTCGCCTTCGGCGATCTTGTTCACCGGGATGCTCGTCATCATTGCCACAACGTCGGACATATGATCTTCCGTTACTTCAAAGACCATCGACTGTGATTTCAGATCCCATTCACGTTTTGCAATTTCCAGATCGCTCAGCAGTTTCTTTTCCAGATCGCGGAGACGCGCGGCCTCTTCGAAGTTCTGACTTTTCACCACAGAATTCTTGGACAGTTTGATTTTCTCGATCTCTTCTTCCAGTTTCAGGATCTCCTGCGGAACGACGATGTTCGCTAAATGGACGCGTGCACCGGCCTCATCCAGTACATCGATCGCTTTGTCCGGCAGATTGCGGTCGGTGATGTACCGGTCGCTTAACTTCACTGCGGCAACGATTGATT
The DNA here is from genome assembly GCA_903907305.1 of uncultured Ignavibacteriota bacterium. Classification (GTDB taxonomy): domain Bacteria; phylum Bacteroidota; class Ignavibacteria; order UBA10030; family UBA8401; genus UBA8401. The sequence continues at coordinate 473 of CAIVNT010000073.1, read as the reverse complement.
TGTCCGTATATCGGACTCCGTGATGCGCTTCATACTTATCTTTGATGTTCGCAAGGATCTGAATTGTATCATCAACACTTGCGGGATCGATCATGATCTTTTGGAAACGGCGGTCGAGTGCGCCATCCTTTTCAATGAACTGCCGGTACTCGTCCAACGTTGTAGCGCCGATGCACTGCAGTTCGCCGCGTGAAAGGGCCGGCTTGAACATGTTCGACGCATCGAGCGACCCTGATGCTCCGCCAGCACCGACGATCGTATGAAGCTCATCGATGAATAAAATAACATCGCGTGCTTTTTCCAGTTCGTTCATCACGGCTTTCATCCGCTCTTCGAACTGGCCGCGGTATTTTGTTCCTGCAACCAATGCAGCAAGATCGAGCGTGACAACACGTTTGTCGTGGAGAACCCGTGAGACTTTTTTGTTGATAATGCGCAGAGCGAGTCCTTCAGCGATGGCCGTCTTGCCGACG
>CAIVNT010000072.1 GCA_903907305.1 uncultured Ignavibacteriota bacterium | reverse complement strand
GGAAGAGATCCCGATCGAAGAGAAAGAACTTATCTCCGCCGTGCTGGAAGATCCGAAAGAAATGATCCCATTTGTCTTTGCGAACCTTATGCCTTCCGATCTCAGTCATCCGATGGCGGCGAAGATCGCAACCGTGATACTGGTATTGTTCGACGAGACCGGTGATGCCGAAGTGAATCAATTGCTTGAGATGCTTCACGATGAGCATGAAAAGATGATGGTGACGAATGTGACGTTCAACCGGTATCAGCTGGGTGAACGGTGGAGCAAGATCGGCGCCAGGGCAAGCGACACAAGATTATATGAGATCGCGCTTGGAGCGATTAAAAGCATCAAGAAGAAGCATCTGGAAAAAGAACTTGCCGATAACAGGATCGGAATGAAGAATGCTTCCGTGAGCGGTTCCGATACGATCCCGTTCTTAAAACGTCAACAGGAGATACTTTTTTCACTGAAAGAAGTTGATGGATTGAAACTGATGAAGGGATAGTGCTGCCGGATGAACTCAGAAAATTTCTATCAAGATCTCCCCTCCATCGATCATTTCGCTGATCTCTCCGATCCGTCTGTCTATCATCTTCTGCCCGGAGATTGGTCCGTTGCAGTCTCGGATGTAAAAGATTCCACCGGAATGATCAACAAGGGGAAATATAAACAGGTGAACCTGATCGGCGCGACGACCATCATGTCGCTGCTGAATCTGAAGAAATCATTCTCTATCCCGTTCATTTTCGGCGGGGACGGTGCAGCGGTCTGTATCCCGCACTCCATGGAGAAGCAAGCAAAAGAAGCTCTTCTTGCGGTAAAAAATATGGCGGCGGATCTCTACGGCATTGAATTGCGGATCGGAATCGTTCCCGTCTCGTTTATCCGTGAGCAGGGATATGAGGTTCTTGTTGCACGGAGCAGACTCTCTTCATCATTTACACAAGCAGCATTCAGCGGCGGGGGACTGCAGTTCGCGGAAGAATGTCTGAAGGATCCGTTGTCCGGGGGACGATTCTCAATCGATCCTGCAGCGGTGGAAGCAAAAGGAGATTTTTCGGGATTGGAATGCCGCTGGCAGAATATTCCGAGCGCGCACGAAGAGATCGTTTCACTGATCGTGCAGTCCCGAGGCAGAACGAATGAAGAACGGAATCTGGTCTATCGTGAAGTTCTTGCGATGATCGATTCAGTGTATGGGGACGAAACGCAGTGTCATCCGGTGCAGGAACATCTTCTCTCGATGACCTTCAATGAGAAGCATCTTGCCGGAGAATCGGGGATCCAATCGTATCACCACGGTCAATGGTTCCGCATTTGGTATTGGTTCAAGATACGGCGGAATGTGGCGTTTGGGAAATTCCTGATGGCGATGGATTATCGTCATGAGACGATCGAGTGGGGTTCGTACAAGAAACGGCTCATCCAAAATACCGACTTTAAGAAGTTCGATGATAAGATCCGTCAGGTACTTTCCGGTTCGGTGAAACAGAGGGAAATGCTTGATGCCTACCTGAAGCGCAAACATAAAGAAGGCTTGCTGGTGTACGGCATCCATGTAGCATCGCACGCCCTCGTCACATGCCTCTTATTCAATTATAGCAACGAGCACATCCATCTCGTCGATTCGGATGACGGCGGATATGCCGTTGCGGCGCTGAAGATGAAAGAACAGATGAAAGAGATCGAAACGAAATGAATGCCCCTGCCGCTCCGATGGAGTCCTTCGGACAAGCGGAAGGTATATCTTTGTCATGCCCGAATGTCCCGCTCTTCGGATTCCGCTCATGGCGGGATTCATAAAACGGAAATTCTATCGGGCATCCATAGATTAGATTCCCGCTCGAAGAGTCGAGTCTTCGACTAAGAACATGCGGCCAACGGCCCCGTTGGGGGAATGACATTACGACGTAAGTGTCGGGGTATTAGACCCAGTAGGAATAATGCTATTCAGTTATGAGTCATCTGAAAATTACTTTTACTTTGTCACACTGAGCGGAGCGAAGTGTCCAGAGTAGTTCTCGATTTGCTGACTTGCTCGATTTACATGAACGGTACTCTGATAAGTGGGGCATCTCGCCAACCGTTTGGCTCCGCTCAGGGTGGGGCAGGTTGCTCAGTAAGATAAAACATGGGCTTAGAATTAGTCGACAATCGACGGTGCATCTGTTCTTGTGTAAATAAAAAAACCTCGCCATTGGACGAGGTTTTTTTGTTTGCAGCCGATCTCCTGTTCCTAATTATCCTTTGCACCCTGATCGATCCACGTTTTGAAAATATCGACCTCTTCTTCCGTCAGTTTCTTTTTGGAGAAGATAGGCATTTGCGCTCCCTTAGGCGGTTTCGGAAGCAGTTTGATCACAAGATAACTGTTCGTACCGTCTCCGGGAACGATCATATTCTTCGTCTTGCCGCTGGTCTTGGTCAATTCGTAATTGTCCATTGCAAAACTATTCGGGTTCTCATCATCCTTCTCGTGACATTTGATGCATTTCGCTTTCACTAAGGGGACGACATCCTTGGAAAACGAAACTGTCTGTGCTGAAAGGGAACTGCACACAAACAGCATCAACAAACAAAACGCTGAACATATTTTCATCAGGGGAGATTCCTTATTAATTATTTTTTGCGCCTTGATCGATCCACGTAGAGATCAGTTCGATCATCTCGTCATCGAGCGGCTTTTTACCGCGGGGCATCTGCTTGCCGAATGATGCTGTTCCGCGCAGTTTCATGATAATTACGCTTTCTTCTCCCTTTTTTGCTTTGACGACCGGACCGTGTTTGCTCTCCCCCTTCATCAATTCCGCATAACTATCAAAATAGAGTCCGCTCGGGCTTTCATCTTCGGTATTGTGACAATTCATGCATTTTTTTTGGAGGATCGGCATGATTTCTTCTTTGAACGAGACCTTCGACTTTTTTCCTTGTCCAAAGCCACTGGATGTTAGCAGTACGATTACAACAATGAATATTTTCATGAATGTGGTGACCCCTTAATTATTTTGAGCACCTTGATTGATCCAATCAATGAATTTTTGGATCTCGCTGCTGGTCATGTAGGGCGGACCGTTCTGCGGCATCCTGGAACCGAATCCGGCCGTGCCGAGCAGTTTTTTGACGATGACGCTGTTCGCGCCGTCGTTCGGAGTTACGACAGGACCATGTGAACTGTTCCCCGCCATCAAATTCGTATACG
>CAIVNT010000071.1 GCA_903907305.1 uncultured Ignavibacteriota bacterium | reverse complement strand
TCTTGTACTGTGTTCATAACATTTTCCCTACTTCAATATCTTGTAAATCGCTTTCGTGATTATCAGGATCATCAAAGGGCATTTCCGTATAGCCGTACCGACAATAAAAATTTTGACACAATCGTTATTGACGGATACGGCGGAGCGCGCGAAATGACAAATCATCTCCTCGAACTCGGTCACCGCCGTATCGCGGTGATCACCGGTGGTGATAATAATATTGAATCCGAAGAACGTCTGCGCGGATACCGTTCCGCGATGACAGGACAAAAGATCACCGTAGACAAAACGCTGGAGTTCCACGGAAATTTTACGGAGATATCCGGTTACGAATCGGCCCGCGAGATCATTTCCCTGAAGAATCGTCCGACGGCTATCTTTGCCTTCAATGATTCGATGGCGATCGGTGCAATTAAAGCCATCAGGGAAGAAGGATTGAGAATACCCAGCGATATTTCGATCTGCGGATTCGATGATATTCCAGTTGCAAAATATATCAGTCCATCGCTGACATCAGTCCATGTCCCGATCAGTGAACTCGGCGCGATGGCAATCGAACGCGTTTTTAACCGGCTGGCGAAAGGATCCAAAGATGCTTCTGCCCATGTGTTCGTGCCGACAAACTTATCCATCCGCAGTAGTTGTAAAAAAATAAATACTCTGCCACATGCACAGAAGGAGGAGACAGCCGCATAGAATGTTGCGGCAAAGTGAATGCCTTCACCAACAGTTCCAGAATATCTAAGTTTTTATAAGCATTATTTAATAGAACCAATGAATCAACCAACTACCAACTAACATAAAGGAGAAAAGCGATGAAGAGAACTCTATTGCTTTTTGGTTTGATCTTTGCAGTGTGTTTTACTGCAAGCGCTCAAGTACTATTGCAGGAAAATTTTAATTACACTGCAGGAACAGCACTGACAGCAAATGGATGGACCATTACAGGAACATCCGTTACGAATGTTGTCAACGTCGCTAATTCTGGACTTAGTTATTCAGGATATGTCGGCTCAAATATCGGCAACGCGGCATCACTGACAACCACCGGACAGGATGTTTATAACAGCTTTGCTTCTAAGAATTCCGGAACGGTGTATGCATCGCTGCTGGTGAATATCTCTGCAGCACAGATCGGAGACTATTTTTTCCATTTTACCCAGGGATTGATCACCAGTAACGCTTTCTATGGAAGAGTGTTCGTACGGATGGCGGATAACGGTAAATTGGCATTCGCTATAACAAAATCCTCTGTGGCGGCACCAATCCTTCCTGTCTATACCGATTCGGTCTATTTGCCGAACACAACATATTTAATCGTGGTGAAATATAAATTCAATGCTACCACAACCACTGATGATGAGGTAAGTCTGTTTGTCCTGACAAATCCTGCTCTGCCAGGATCGGAGCCGTCACCGACAGCAGGTCCTATTTCAACGACGCAAACAGATGCGACAGATCTTGGTATCATCAATCTGCGTCAAGGTACTGCAACCAGTGCACCTACGTTATTGGTTGATGGAATTCGGGTAGCCACTACTTGGGGAGATGCGGTAAAATCCATGTACTACGACAACCCTTCAAAGCTGGTGGTGAAGAATGCAGAAGCACCTGTTGTGCTGGATGGTAAGTTGGATGAAGCAGATTGGAACGGAGCACCGGCACTGTTGTTCGGTAACGGCGCATTCGCTAAGAAACAGCCAGGTGATATGACCGTGAGCAATGGCTTCGATTTGAAAGCATCGTTCGATGTGAACGGTGTAACGTACCATCGTCCGAATGTGGACAGTTCATGGGCACGAGTGAAGTTCATTCGCAAAGGAATGGACCTGTTCGTCGGCATACAATCCAACGACAAATCGATCTGCCGCTTTGATTGGGAAGGCGAGGGTCTTTTTCTTCAGATCAAAGACAATGCAAGCGTAACAAAAGAATACAAGCTGTATTACCAGAACATCGCTGGGAACAAAGACACCATTAAGTATGAAGAGAGTGTCTTGAACTCCGGCGCAGGCATGGGATTTTTACCTGCCGGTTCCACAGCAAATGATACAACCAATGTTGATAATGGATACACTGCAGAGTTGCGTATCCGATTGGATAAACTGGGATATGCACCAGGAGTGAATGCTGTTCAGATGTCGATGAACATTTTTGATCCGGATGGATTCCAGTTTAATGCAGCATTGCCTTGGCCGAATGGTATGAGTCCGTGGGACAGTGCACGCGGTTCCTACTACAAATCATGGTGGGGGAGTGAATGGGGTGATGTGATGAAGACACTTGAGTTC
>CAIVNT010000070.1 GCA_903907305.1 uncultured Ignavibacteriota bacterium | reverse complement strand
TCATGCAGGCGAAGCGTTCGGAAAAGAATCCATTTGGCAAGCCATCCAATGGTGCGGCGCGCATAGAATCGGTCACGGCACACGGTTGATCGAAGACATGAAAGTGAAAGACGGCGAAGTTCTCTCTATGGGAACATTAGCACAGTATGTGCTGGATAAACGTATCCCTATCGAGATCTGTCTGACGAGCAATCTTCACACGGGTGCGGTCCGCTCGATCGAAGAACATCCGTTCCCGATCTATCACAAATACAAATTCCGGCTCACGCTCAATACAGATGACCGTTTGATGAGCGGTATCACCTTGACGGACGAATATTTTCTGGCACACGATACATTTGGACTCGATCTGAATGCATTGGAAAAGATCACCGTCAATGCCATGAAATCCGCCTTCATTCCCTACAAAGACCGTATCAAGATCATCTATGAAGTCCTGAAACCCGGCTATGCCGAAGCACGAAAGAAGATAGCCTGACCATGCATCTCTATTTATTACGTCACGGCGAGGCAGGACACAAAGCACCATCCGATTTCGAACGTGAACTCACTACAGAAGGGGAACAATCGGCAGAGAATGTCGGAAAATTCTGTGTCGATTCGCTCATCCATTTTACACACGTTCTTTCCAGTCCGCTTCACCGTGCCATACAAACAGCGCGCTGTGTTCTTCGCAATCTGCCGGACGTTTCCATTGAAGAAACGGAGTTTCTCACACCGGATTCCGATCCGCAGAATCTTCTGGCGCACCTCCGTTCATTTTCGATGGACAGCCGCATTCTGTTGGTCACGCATGAACCGTTCGTCAGCAGTTGCATCTCCTCCATCATCAGCGGAACCGAAGCGGTCAACATCGTTATGAAACCAGCGACATTCGTTTTCATCGAGACATCAGGTGTTCCTGCACGAGGAAACGGAAGATTGCGATGGATCCTTCCTCCTTCGGTCATCGAAAATTTACTGTAATAGATACAATACCTTTCTAAAATTTCTTTTGGAATTTCTCTCAATTTTCAGTTTCTTGTAGTCGTTTCTTCATAAAAAAAGGCAAAAAAGACTATGGCAAAGCAAAAATCCTCTTCAACTCAAACACTCGTGGAAGGGCTTTCAAAACTTTCGAAAAATCTTTGGTGGGCATGGCATACCAATGCACAGTCAATTTTCAACGAACTTTCACCTCAGTTGTGGGAGCGGACAAATCATAATGCATCGTGGCTGATGGCGGATATTTCGGGGATAGAACTGAATGCCAGACTCGGCGATGCTCAATTCGCTGAACGGGTGACCGTTGTCCTTGAAGAGTTTGATGCTTACATGAACAATAAAAAGACCTGGGCTGCATCAAAAGCAAAGGATCTGAAGAATCCCGTCGCCTATTTCAGCGCGGAATTTGGACTGCACGAAAGCATGCGCATCTATTCCGGAGGACTCGGAATTCTCGCCGGCGATCACACAAAATCTGCCAGCGACCTCGGAGTTCCGTTTTACGGCATCTCTCTTTTCTATAGAGAAGGATATTTTGAACAACGCATCACTGTGGACGGCTGGCAGCAGGAACAGTATCTGCAGGTCGATTTGAAACGTCAGCCGACCGAGATCATCACCGACAATAACGGACAGCCGATCGTCTGCTCAGTGCATATCGGATTCAGCAACGTCAATTTCATCGCGCGAAGGCTCCGTGTCGGTAGAAGTAACATCCTGCTGTTGGACACGAATCTTCCCGAAAATGAAGAACGGTACCGCGATATTACTTCACATGTCTATGGCGGGGACTCCACCACCCGTATTGCTCAGGAAATTCTTCTCGGCATCGGCGGTGTTCGTATGCTTCGCGCCATGGGGATCAAACCTTCCGTGTTCCATATGAACGAAGGTCATTCTGCATTCCTCACACTGGAACTCCTGCGTGAAGAAACACTGAAGGGAATTCCTAAAGAAAAAGCGATGAAGAACGTTACCAAACAATGTATCTTCACCACACATACACCGGTTCCGGCAGGCCATGACCGGTTCTCAAACGACCTGATGAAATTTGTTTTTGAACAACATGCACAGAATTTCGGCATGACCGTGGATGAATTGATCCAGTTCGGACGCGAACATGCCAATAACCCGAATGATATTTTCTGCATGACCGTACTCGCGATGAAAATGTCCCGCACATCCAACGGCGTCAGCGAACTTCACGGTGCCGTCAGCCGCGACATGTGGAAGATACTCTTCCCGAAAGCAAAAACAGCGGATGATGTTCCGATCGGTTACGTGACCAACGGTATCCACATGGAGAGTTGGGTTACTGAAAAGACCAATGCGTTCTGGACAAGCAATATCGGCACCGACTGGAATCAGCATTTCCTTGAACCAAAATTCTGGGAAAAAGCAGTCGATCCGAAGAATATCTCGGACGAGGAACTGTGGGCACTTCGCTATTCGCTTCGCAGACAACTGATAGAATTTGCACGTCACCGTCTGCGCGAACAGCATGCGCGGTACGGCAACGGAACCATTGCCCATGAAACGATCCTTAATCCCGACGCATTGACGATCTGTTTCGCACGTCGTTTTGCCACATACAAACGCGCACCGCTGATCTTCACACATTTCGAAAAGATCCTGCACGTTTTCAACAAACTCGAACAACCGGTGCAGGTAATCTTCGCGGGCAAAGCTCATCCGCGCGATGATGAAGGAAAGAAGTTTATCCAGAAGATCATCGAGATCACCAAACATCCGAATCTGTTCGGAAAAGTGATCTTTCTTGAGAACTACGACATGAATCTTGCGCGCTATCTTGTTTCCGGTGCAGACGTATGGCTGAACAATCCACGTCGTCCTCTGGAGGCCAGCGGCACGAGCGGTCAAAAAGTAAGCATCAACGGCGGAATGAACTGCAGCATTATGGACGGCTGGTGGCGCGAAGGATACGACGGACATAACGGCTGGTCCATCGGCGGCGACG
>CAIVNT010000069.1 GCA_903907305.1 uncultured Ignavibacteriota bacterium | reverse complement strand
TACGGGAACCAGATCTCGACCGGTTCAGGGCCGAAGATTCCTATCGTTTTTGTGCCGACAGCAACGCCAATATGCATCGGACCACAGTCGTTTGATACAAACACTGAACACTGCGAAAGAACTGTCGCTAACTGACGGACAGGAAGGAGTGGAAGCGTATGCACTCTGCTCCTCTCGGATAGGGATAAATATTCCATCAGTTCGGCATCTTTCGGACCGGGACTCAGGACAATTTCATAATCAGTTTCTTTGACCAAACGGGAGATCAACGCGGCGAATTGTTCTTTCAGCCATATTTTGTTCGGCCAGGTAGCACCGGGATGAACGGCAACAATTGGATTTTCAGTCGCTATCCCTATTGAACGCAGAACATTCTTCGCATCATTTTTTTCTTTTTCTGTAATAAAGATCTCGGTCTTATAATTGGTCCCTTTAATTCCGAGGGGAACCAGTGATTGATAGTGATAATCGATCGCTGATTTCAAGGAGCCATCATCACTGATCTTGATAGTGTAAAGGTTCCCTCTCCCCCGCGTATCACCGCCGATCCTCACTTTTGCGCGCGTAGCAAATGTCATCAGTGCACTGCGGGGATTACTATACAGATCGATCGTCAGATCATATTTACCGGTGAACATTTTTGCATACATGTTCATCTGGTAGGAGAATGAATCCTTTGAGAAATCGAATGGAATGATCTCATTGAGGTATGGATTATTCTCCAATAGCGATACCGCTTTTGCTTCACCAAGATACGCCAGATAGGCATCTGGATACACTTCGCGCAGTGTTTTGATCACGGGGGTCGTCAGGACCACGTCACCGATATATTTCATCCGAGTCAGAAGAATTCTTTTGAACATTACAGTTTTCTCCTCCATTGGTCCAGTGAGTATTGCCAGAGAATATCGCTCACAGAAAATGGCACAATATCAAATGTATGGTTCTTCTCATCAGTCGCTCGGAATTGAACGGAATAAGCCCTGTCGCCGACATTATAGAACCATGACTCGATAAAATCACCTTTGCAATCGATCCCATCCGGTGTTCCGCAGACAACATACACAATACCCATGGCTGTTCTCGAACCGTCAGTACATGTTGTGAACATAGAATTTGTTTCAGCTATTCTCCGGAGAAATTCTTTTCTTCGCTCAGCTCCCCCTCTCTCTTGCCAAAACATATTGATACGGGCGTTCCTTCCAGTTGCATCAGCATTCATCAGGGAATCATATTCTTGCTCGCGCAGAATATAGCGCAGAACCGATACTTCCTCATCAAGAGAAACGGAGTAAGGATTTTTTCGCTCACGCCGGAAGATATCGTTTGTTACTCGCAATGTATCTTCGATGCCATTTCTCCGCATAACCACCGTCCGTTCAATCAGAGTATGACCGCCTCGCGGCAAAGGATAGAATTGAATGGATTGGAATGTACTGTTGTTGAATACCGGAATGGTCGTCTCTGCCGTAAAGTACACTGGACCGTTCTCGGAAGCACAATGATTCTCACCGGTTCGATACGGCGGCATCATATGTGGAAATGATGAATCGTCCATTTCCCCCGCAATACCCCGGCGATACCGCTGCACAATATGGATTGTATCATTCTGTTGAGCATTATAGAATTCTTGAAAGACTCCGATCGAATCCGATAATATCGAAACCGAAGACGGCAGGATCGGCCTCAGAGTGATTCCGCGCTCACCGGGAACAATCGTATTCAGGAACAGGACCGAACTTCCTCTGAATGACCCAGAGGAATAATCTATTGCCGTGATACTCTTTCTTGACCGGGACCGGAATTTCGAATGATTGTCAACAGATTCAATATCGATCGTGTACCGTCCCGGTTCAAGGGTAAAGGATTGAAGGAATGAGTCCCCACGCTGTGAGACAGATTCTTCATAGGTCCGAAGAGAGATGGGGCGATCAACATCCATGGTTGCAACAATTTCATTGGCGCTATCCCGAACAATATAGAACATCGTATACAACGCCGTAAATCCGTTGCCGTCCTTCTCAAAACGAAGATTCCGATATTGTAACTGCGTATAGATATCTACTCGGCTCTTAGTATTTCCCCGAACATTCATAACATACGATTCGAAGAACGGGGTCGAGAACTGTTTGAACTGTCTGATAGAGTAACATTCCTGGGATGAATTGTTCTCAGTCGCACATCCGGCTAGCAGTAAGACTCCCGATAAAATGATGATGGAACGGATTTTGTTCATAGCAGCTCCGTTAATACGAAGTCGCATAATTCGATCTTTTCATCCAATTTGTATGATGATTCTTTGCTGGGGATAATGTTCTTTGCAAACCAATAATAAAGTTTTGCCTCCTCAAACGACTGGTTTTGATACAACTGATCAGCTGTTCTGAGATAGATATAATACTGCATTACTGAATTATTTTTAGTCAACTGCAATAAAAGTTCTGTTCTAGTGCTGTCCGACGGTGATACGAGAATTGCTTTAAGATATTTAAGGGAAATGGCTCCAGCACGGATCAACAGTAAAGAATCGATCGATGCGATCCGCAAAGAATCTGTCTGCCCGGAATAGATCAATTCGCGGAATTCACCAGGTAAGATGCCATCGTTGACGAACTGCATCCGTAATAATGATGTTTCGGTGAACGCCTCCGAGATATTCATCGCTGCGATGCGCCCGTAGTATTCAGTTGCGGAATCTTTTTCCCCTGTAAGATACAAGGCATCGGCATAGGAAAGTCTGATTCCGGGATGATTTTTAAGAGATGATTGTACAGGCAATTCCATGTAATGTTTCACAACTTCGCTGGGTCGGTTCTGAGCATTCAGTGATTGGAACAATCCCCGAAGTGCC
>CAIVNT010000068.1 GCA_903907305.1 uncultured Ignavibacteriota bacterium | reverse complement strand
CTGCAGACGGCGCTCGGCGGAGGTGAGTTCCAGAACATCTACAATTTCATCCGGGACCAGAATCTTCAATTGAATGCCGGCGGGATCACATTGAACGGCGTCGCGCTGAGTCCTCAGGATTTTCAAAAATTACTGTTAGAGAATAAGGAGAGAATCATCTCCGTCCGCTTCGAAGACTAAAGGAATGAAAGGAAAACTCATGAAACGACAGGACATTTTTTTAACTCTTCTCCTTCTTACCTTTGCTCTTTCTGTCTCAGCACAGAAACAGAAAGCGGTCGCTACCATTTTCAAACCGGTCGGTACCGTTGAGATGAAGACCGGCGGAAAGGAGTGGTCACCCGCAAAACCGGCAACACCGCTGCTTCCGGGAGATGTCGTGCGCACACGGGAAAATTCATTTGCCATCATCAAGTTCCTGGAAAATTCCATCGTGCGTGTTCAGGAAAAATCGGAAGTGACCATCAGCGGCGAGATCGCCAAAGGTGAGTTCTCGAAGAACGTCGATATCCTGCGCGGCGAGGTTGGTTTCACAGTAAAGAAACGTGCCAACGAGAAATTTGAATTCTCTACGCCGACATCCGTTGCTTCGATCCGAGGGACAAGCGGACTGCTGATCGCCGGGCAGGACAGTAACGACGTGCTCATTCTCGGAACGGGAAATATCGATTTCAAGAACCTCATCTCGAACTCCATTATGAATGTGAAAGCGGGTCAGACCGCATATTCTATGGCGAATGGTTCGATCAAAGTGGAGGAATCATCGGCGGAAGAGAAGAGACTGCTGAACAAGGGAACTTCGGACAGTGCAAAGAGTGAAGGAAGTAACCAGGGTGCGAGTCCAAAAGATTCGACCACTTCAACAACAGGTATCACTCTTGGTATGACGATCACCGCACCTGTCGGTAAGGAGAATAATGATCTCGCCGTAACGGTTGAAGTGACTCAATCTTCTATTACATTGGATTCACTGAAGAATTCAGGCGGTGACGTGACATTTTTTTATAAACCAAAACCTGACCAGGCATTCAAGATGATGAAGAGCGGACTGAATGGTCGTTCAACAAAATTCACTATCCCTGCCGCAGATATCTTCGCGCCGACCATCTCCGTCTATGCATCTGTGAGACTCAAAGACGGATCAGAATTCACCGTGCCGGCAGTATCAGCGGAATCGAATCCGATCGCTCTGCCGATCCAGGCAGGCCAGAAGAACGAATTACGCGTTCCGTTCACCGATCCAAGCGGAAAACGGAAGACGATGATCATCGAATACAAATAATTTGCTGCGCCATCGTCGTGCAGAGTAGAAACCGGACGCTTGCAACTCTATCCCAGTTTTGATAGATTGCAGGCGTTCTCTTTTTCAACCAACATTCCGAATGAATCCTATCTCGCGCGCGCTGTTGTTGTGTTTTTGTATCACACTGCCAATCACGGCGCAGATCAATATCTTTCTTAAAGGTGTTCGTCCGCTGACTGCTGCGGAACGAAGACCGTTCTCCCTGTCGGTAGAACTTCAGCAATCGTCCGAACTTTCCCGCGTCACCGTATACTACCGCCAGTTCGGACAGTCGGAATACCGCTCGCAGGAAATGCAGATCATGCGCGATTCTGCCGTGACGGAGATCGCCGCAACCGAAGTGACCGTCCCATTCATCGAATTCTACATCGTAGCAAATTCACATTCCGGCGCAATCGAATCGTTTCCGTTCGATAATCCGAATGTGAATCCTTCTCGGATCACCGTGGAACCGACCCCCCCTCCATCGGAAGTGATCATTCTCAGTCCGGACGAGGGTGAACAGGTGAAAGAAGGAGAAACATATATCTCCCTCTCGTTCATTTACGCAGACACATCTATTGACAAATCCAAAACGAAGGTCATGCTGAATGGAATCGATCTTTCCGGAAGCATGGTACTGTATGACGATCTGCTGATTATTCCACCCGACGCTATACCATCCTCCGCATTCAACGGAAGTGCATCACTCTCCGTAGAGACATTTGATGCGAACGGGAAAGGAATCTCTTCCATACAAAGAAGTTTCACCGTTCTTACGACACTGCAGGCGGAAGAGATCGAGAGCGCATTTCAGGGGAACGGGAACGCACAGGCAGAGACACGCAGCGAGAACATTAAAGGAAACAGCAAAACATATAATAGATTGGATGCACGCGGTTATGGAGTGTATGCAAAATTCCTCCGCGCCAACGCACAACTGACACTCACCTCCGAAGAAAAAAGTTCGAACCAGCCTCAGAACCGTTATTATCTTGGATTGGATGCACGATATGTAAAGCTAGGACTCGGAGATGCATATCCGAAATTTCCATATACCATTATGGACGGACGAAGAGTCCGCGGTTTTACTTTTGATGTCCTTCTCGGCGGATTCAATTTGAATGTTGCCGATGGTGAACTGCTCCGCCGTGTTGATTATAACGGTGCTCCCTCTACGCTAAGACGGAAGATGCTGATCGTCCGTCCGAGTTTTGGAAAGGGAGAAAAATTCCAATGGGGCTTTACTTACATGAAAGCGAAGGATCAATTCGATGCACGCCAGGCTGTTACTGTGAAACCGCAGGAGAATGCAGTCTTTGGAACCGATCTGCTGCTGGCGTTCGATGACCGGAGGATCGAATGGACCACGCAGGCTGCGGTCAGCCTGAATAATGTGGACATCTCCGCTGCCGAATTCAACAAAGATAGCATCGATGCAGCGATCGCGCGCAAAACGTTCTCCTCCAGCGACGGAGATCAGTTGAAAAAATTCCTTCCGATACTGAAACTGTTCATCACACCGAACGAGAATCTCGTTCCGATCAATCCTGTGGGAGGAACATCGGTAGTATATGAATCGGGTCTCTCTTTCAATTATTTCGGGAACTTTCTGAAAGGATCGTATCTCTTTCACGGGAAAGATTATACCTCCGCAAGCGCCACATCGCTCCGGAAAGATATCAAAGGATTCAACATTGTCGACCGTCTGCGCCTGCTCGACAACCGGTTATTCCTGACCGGAAGTTATGAACGGCTCTCAAACAACACTGCGGCCAGTGAGATCACAACGACGAATTATACGACGATCAACACTGCCGTATCGTATTATCCTTCAAAGGATTTTCCCAATGTCACCATCGGCTATGGATTGAACACGAATATCAATCCAATTTCCTCCGATACCACTGGTCTCTTTGACAATCCTGTAGATAAACAGATCGCTTTGCAAATTGCATTGCGTGCTCTAAATGACAGAACGAACCGCTATTTCTTCCAAACATCGTACGATTTCAGTTATTGGGGAAGACATACCGCATCATTAAACATCGATGTTTCGAATAAAAAGGATAATACATTCAAACAGCAGGATATCTCGACTGTTAACCTGATCCTGCTCGGAAGCACTGTCCACTCACCGAAACTGGAGAGCACTGTCGGTCTTTCGTTCAGCACACTGGAATATCCGCAGGTGGGTGCCGGTAATATCCGTTCGAATACAACGCTGTCGTATCAGACCGTCTCCGTGAGCGGGCGATACAAAATCTACGAAGAGCTCCTTCGTCTGAACGGAACATTCGCTCCGACATTCGGAGATATTGCACGGACGTTGTTCGAGACCAGTCTTCAGTGTTCCATCACACAGCATCAGACCGCCGTACTGCAGCTCCAGTTCATCGCAAACTCTTCGTCGATGATCACTTCCACAGCAACAAGCAGGAACGATTCATTCATCAGTCTGCTGTACCGGATAGATTTCTAACATGAACGCTTCAACATCCGACCGTCCGTTTCAGAACTGGATCAATCGCATTGCCGTCAGCGCGGGAATCGCGTTCATCGTGGTCCTGTTCGTGCAGGATCCGTTTTTCAATTTCGGATTCTTTGAACGATCATCCCTCACTTTCATCGATAAAGCATTCGAACGGCGCGGACCGCTTCCGTATCCCAAAGACTCCCTTGAAGTCGTGATCATCTCCATTTCGGACAAATCCGAAACGACGGTGCCGGAGCGTTTCCCGTTCCCGCGAAGTTATTATGCACGCGCTGTGCGCAATCTGAACAGAGCCGGTGCGCGCGCCATCGGCATCGATCTTACTTTTGAGCAGCCCGATATCCGGGGACCGCATCATGACGACGAACTCTATAACGTTATCCGGCAATACAAAAATGTCGTCGTTGCGGGGAAAACGGATCTGCTGGAGGAAGAAGCAACCATTGCGCACGCGGATGAGAATTTTCATTCCATCTTCTATTCCGCGGATAGTTCCGTCGGCAGCGTGTACGTGCCGAACGATGTGGACGGTATCTACCGCCGCTATATGCCGTTCGCGAAAATGCCGAATCAGGAGCGGTATATTCCTTCGTTTGCATTCGCCGTCCTCAGCAAGACGATCGGTCTTCCGTCCACTTCCCATGCCGTCGATACGGATGATGATTTTATCGTCGGCAATATGCTCATCCCGAAATTCGATGATGTATCGATGCTCATCAATTATCACGGCTATGCCGGGAAGACTTTCAAAGATTACGACATTGTGAATGTGCTCGATGATTCCGATTTTCAAACGATCGAAGAACGCGAATTGCACACCTCCATCAATGTCTTTGACGATCCGAATTTCGGCCTGCTGCACGACGGAACATTCCGAAATAAGATCGTTCTGATCGGTCCGTACTTTTCCGAGTCCAAAGACCTCTTCAATGTTTCTGTCTCCGGATCGAATGCCGAAGACAAAAATCTGATGTACGGCGTGGAGCTTCACGCGAACGCTTTGCAGACGCTCATCCATCAGAATTTTCTCTCCAAACTCCCGGCCGTCTATGATTCGTTGTTGATCTTTATCCTTTCGATCATCACGTTTGCGGGTGTTACGTGGATGAAGTCGATTAAGTCGAGATATGATTTCGCATATGAGATTCTCGCTGTCGTCATCTCAGGGGGGATGATCTATGGGATCATCACTCTCTATTACACTGTATTCGCGTCGTATAATAAGATCCTCCCTATCGTTCCGCTGATCGCAGCAGTTGTGCTGAACTATACCGGCAGCGCAGTCTATCAGTATCTGACGGAACGGAAACAAAAGACGATGATCAAAGGAATGTTCAGTCAATATCTGAATCCGAATGTAGTGAACGAACTGATCGCACACCCGGAGAAACTCCGTCTCGGCGGCGAGAAGAAGGAACTGACCGTTTTCTTCTCCGATATCGCATCTTTCACGAACTTTTCCGAGAAACTTGATGCCGTTGATCTGGTCGGTATTCTGAATGAATATCTCAGCGGGATGACGGACATTATCCTGAAGTACGACGGGACGCTTGATAAATATGTGGGAGACGCGGTCATGGCTGTCTGGGGGGCGCCGATGTCCCTGCCGAACAATGCCATGAATGCATGCCGGGCAGCCCTGCAGATGCAGATGAAAATAGCGGAGATCACCGCTCGATGGGAAAAAGAAGGAAAACCGAGACTGGTCGTCCGAATGGGATTGAATACCGACTTTATGGTGGTGGGGAACGTCGGCGGTTCGAGCCGGTTCGATTACACCGTCATCGGTGATGCAGTGAACCTCGGTTCACGGATGGAAGGTGCAAACAAAGCCTACGGCACAAATATCATGATCAGCGAACGGACGATGGAACTTGTGAAGGATGAACTTCTCTGCCGGGAATTGGATTATCTGATCGTAAAAGGAAAGACAAAACCGATCCGTGTCTTTGAGCTGGTGGGTGAAATTTCAAGTGTTTCGGAGGAGATGAAAGAACTGCTTGAGATCTATAAACTTGGATTGATGTTCTATCGCGACCGAAAGTTCAAGAAAGCGATCGATGAATTCATGTTTGCACTGAAGATTAATGCGGATGACGGACCGTCGCAGCTCTATCTTCTCCGTTCGCAAGCGTATCTGAAAAAAGCACCGCCGAAAGATTGGAACGGTGTCTTCGAACTGAAGACAAAATAATCGATCCGGTCACCGGTCGTACAACATCCCCGCAAATTGCAAAAGATCATTCGACATTTCATCGAACTGCGTTCCTGATTGTTCCTGTAGCAATTCCAGTTCCATGAATCTGTTCTGTTTCCTGAAGACCACCACGCGCCGGAGCAATCCCCGTTCCGAATATGCATACGACGAGAATTTCCTTTTCGTATCGGTCACCGTCGGCACTCTCGTCACGCGAAAATCTGCATCATTTTGCGGGACCTTTCCGCGCAGCGATATCTCAGCAACAACATTCATCTCTTCTTTCGACAGTTCTCCGAACGTAACGGAATCAGTGTGCAATGCCTTCAGCACCATTGTTGCGGAATAATTACGGTTGACGATCCACTGCAGTATCTGCGGCTGTTTCGCGCGCGCAGTAATATCCGCCCATCCTTCGGGGAGCAGCTGTGTTGCTACGGTGATGGTTACCGGAGGAGTTTTCTTAACAACAGGAGCTTTCCGTTTTGAAGCCGGAAGAGAGGAAGAACACGATGAAAGGAAGAGAATACCTACCGCAAGAATAAACGCGCTGAAGTATCTCAGTGGATGGACAGTTGTTAACGAAAAACTACCCCGCTGTGCTGATCGAATCACAACGGGAATAATGCCTGTGATACCGTGCGGAACGGCAGAGGGATTATTCCGCTCCACGACGGTAGTGATCTTCCTGTAAGGTAAGACGAAGAGAGATTCGGTGAGTGTTGCCGAGTTGATCTGCGGCATTGAATTTTGCAAAGGCATAATCCACATCGAGTTTGCGGAGATGGATCCCTGCTCCGATCGTCAGATTCCCAATGTCATTATATCCTGCGCGGACTGCGATAAGATTCTTGTAATCAAATTCTATCCCTGCCTGAGGATCGAAACTGACGGGACCGAGATTTGCAACAGCAGAAAAACGGCGGTTCTCAAAACGAACATCGGTTCCCAATACAGGCGTCAGTTTCCCGTCAAAGATATCAAACATAAACGCTGCGCCGAGTTTCAGCGTGGGGGCGATCAATTCGTTTGTTCCGGTATTCCAGGAGACGAGTGTCGTTGTTGCATCCTGCAGGTTCGCGCCGAGCACGAAACTGTTTGTTACCATATATTGCATACCGAGATCAAAACCGATCCCGGTCCCGTGGAATTCCCCCGCATTATGGCGGATCAGTTTCACGTTCGCACCGATGAACAGATCCTCCGAGTACTGCTTTGCATACGTTCCGTAGATGACCCAATCGGTCCAATTGAAATATGTTATCGCACTGTAGTCCGGACGCATCGCTTCGTCATATACTCTGTTCCCATTGCTGTCCGCCCACGCCGCACGCGTATCGGGAATACCATCCACCCCGAGGCGGATGAAACTGACACCGAATGATTCCGCGCGATATTCTTTTTCCTGAGTTTCGGGATTGATGGTGTTTGCACCGGAAGGAAATGCCACTGAGGCAAAATCGTAGTTGATCAGATTGCCGAATCGTTCATCATGCGAGATCGCAATCTGCGGATATTCAATGCGGGCAAGTCCTGCAGGATTCCAATATCCGGCCATCACATCGTTCGCCAATGCCGCATACGCGCTCCCAACACCAAGCGCTCTCCCTCCGACACCGATGGACATGAACTCACCGGAGTATTTCCCGAACGTTTGGGAAAACGACAATACCGGTAGAAGCATTAATACAAGAACAGCAGAACGTGTTTTCATATATCCTCAAAGATCCCGCTCAACAAATCGATCAACAAGCGGACTAAAAAGAAAAAACCGAATTCCTCTCCAATACTTGAGTGAAATTCGGTATGGTATGTTAGAGAAATAATTGGATCAGACATCATTATTTTTGGACAATCTCTAACAAATGGTCGG
>CAIVNT010000067.1 GCA_903907305.1 uncultured Ignavibacteriota bacterium | reverse complement strand
GAGGAGATCTTAGAAATAAGGTTTCCTCTAGAATAACTTTTTTTATTGAGGAATAATATGAAGATTGAACAGATAGAACTGCGCCACGTAAAACTGGAATTGATCGCACCATTTGAAACATCCATGGGAATCGAAACGCACGAAGAGCATATCATTATCCGCGTGGATTCAGAAGGACTTACCGGATGGGGCGAATCCGTTGCAGAAGGAACGCCGTTCTATTCTTCAGAAACAGTGCAGACGGCCTGGCATGTGCTGAAGGATTTCTTTATTCCCGACATTCTTGGGAAAGATCTGAAGTCCGTTGACGAAGCGATCGAGCTGTGGGAGAGGGTGCGCGGTCATCGCATGGCTAAAGCAGGATTGGAAGCAGCGCTTTGGGATATGTTCGCGAAATCGAAAAATATTTCACTGTCCACTGCGCTCGGTGGTTCACGTAAACGGATCGATGTCGGTGTCAGCATTGGACTCCAGTCAACTCCCGAAATACTCCTTCATAAAGTGGAAGGATACCTGAAGGAAGGATATCAGCGGATCAAGATCAAAATTGCTCCCGGCCGCGATGTGCAACTGGTAAAAGCGATCCGTTCTTCGTTTCCAGATATTCTTCTACAGGTGGATGCAAACTCGGCGTACGAACTCTCCGACATTGAAACATTCCGTTTGATGGATGATGACCGGTTATCGCTCATCGAACAGCCGCTGGGATATGACGATATCTATGAGCATTCCAAACTGCAGCGAGAATTGAAGACACCGATCTGTCTTGATGAGAGTATCCATTCATTGGCAGATACCAAAGCGGCGATCGAACTGGATAGCTGCCGTATCATCAATATCAAACCGGGTCGCGTGGGCGGGTTTACTGAATCGATCAAGATCCACGATTACTGCAAGTCCAAAAATATTCCCGTCTGGCACGGCGGTATGCTGGAATCCGGCATCGGCCGAGCAGGGAATGTAGCTCTGGCTTCATTGGATAATTTCATTCTTCCGGGGGACATTTCAGCCAGCAGCCGCTATTACACACAGGATATCGTCGATCCGTCGTTCGTTGTTGCAATGGACGGCACTATGGAGGTTCCCATCTTACCGGGAATAGGAGTTCAAGTGAATATGAAGCATTTGGATGCCGTAACTGTCAGAAGTGAGTCTTTCTCAACCGGCCTATAACGCCAATGTTTTTTAAAAATAAATCGTGAGATATATAACTTCTATTTGTTATGTTCATTAATAAGCCTTTTTCGCCAATAAGAATAAAGTTCTGATGAGAGGAAAATATTACATAGCGTTGCTGCTCACTGCGATCTCGGTGCAGAATGTGCATTCGCAATTTGGGCATTTCTACGAAAACTGGCGCTGGTCCCATTTCACGACCTCTTCCGGTTTACCGTCGGATGTGGTGGAAAATATTATAGAAACGGTAAACAATATTCCCTGGGTATCAACTACCAAAGGATTAGCTTGGTATGATGGATACCGTTGGAAAGCAATTCCTGTGGATAGTTCTAAACCTAATCAACGTGTTAGATCAATTTCAAGATATTATGGGGATAAGCTTTTTGTGATACTAGAAGGATCGTTGTATTATGGGAATACAAAAGGTTTCTATAAATTTATTTTTCTCAATCATAAGGAAAAGGGAAATATTAGTTCAATTGCCACAATAGATTCATCTACATTCTTATGTGTTTTTGAAACGAGAGATTCAGCATATGTTTTACGAGTAAAAAACGGACGTGTAGAAAAAATACAAGCCCCGCCCCCAGGCCGATTATATCAAACGACAAACACAATATGGTTCTCTTCCGGTTTAGACCTTGGATTGTACCAATATCAAAATGGTTACTGGATAAAATTATTCCGACCTATCGGAGAAGCTCTCGCTTTAAGGAGTATCATCGAAAATAAAAGCGGTGAAGGAATTATTTCATTAGATGCTCCGAAGAATAAAGTTGGGGTTTGGGAATTTCAAAATAAGAATAACATTGCCTACTCACCAACAGAGAGAAATCAACCAGTTAGAGCAGCAAGCATTTCGAAAAATGGTGATGTTCTTG
>CAIVNT010000066.1 GCA_903907305.1 uncultured Ignavibacteriota bacterium | reverse complement strand
TCAGTTGCAGGATAACACGGAACAGATGAACGCGATCGAACAAAATCAATTGAAACTGCGTGAGACAATGCATCGGTGGAATAATCGTATCAAAGAGATCTCCGAATCCGATGTCTCGTCCCAAACGTACGGTTACCTGAGCGACATTATTGACGAGAGCGGTGCCCAGCAGTTAAAAATGAATTTAGCTCTCACTGGTACGACCGAAGGAGCAATGATCGGATACAATACATATAAGATCAGCGGTGTCTCAGAGTTCCCCAATATCTTCCGGTTCCTTTGGCTATTGGAGAATGGGCGAAAACTTTATAAGATCACGAGTGTCACCTTTCGGAGCGATGAAGTCGGTGCCGATTCCATGGAAGTTCCGCAGATCTCACTGCAGTACGATATGGAGATCAACGCATATTTCACCAAAGAAAAAACATTGGGTATGCAGGTGATGCGCCCCGATTCCACTCCTCAGCCGATCATGTCCAATCCATTCCAGCCGAGCATCCTGAAAAAATCTCCGGCGAATGTGCGTAATCTTGTTGATGTCGAGCGGATATCAGTGAAGGCTACGGCTAACGGAAAAGCGCTGGTGATGACCGACGACGGAAAACTTTTAACGCTTCAGATCGGTGATGAAGTGTATCTTGGAAAAGTTTCCAACATTATTTCCAAGGACGGTATCGTAGAGTTTGTGTTGAATAATGGGGGTATCGCGCAGATGGTACGAAAACAAATACAATTTGAGAAAACAGAGAAGGACGCAGTACAATGAAACGATTAATCATTTTCACTGCCTGTATCGTGTTGATGTCGGTTAATGCGACAGCACAAAATAACCGTGAACGTCGTTTGCTACTGAACGATTACGTTGCACCGGAAGAACTCGTTTCGATGTCGAAGTCGCTGCCGTTCGATAAAGCCGTTCTGCTCTTCAGCGATTTCAGCAAAAAGTATATGAACAAGATCATCGTTGATGTGAGCAATAATAAAAAACCGATCGGTGTTGATATTGAAAACACCTATTGGTATCAGGCATTTGAAGGTGTGTTACGGACGAACGGTCTGTGGTATGATGAACGTGAAGAATTCTTCTACGTGTATTCACAAAAAGATTCTTTGAAATCCGCAGGAGGTTCGCAGGGAGGTTCAAATCCGCTCACTTCCGCACAGATCGATTCCACCGGAAAGGTACTTCTGAAACAACGTGATGTGAAGATCTCGACTGTCTTCTTTACCGTGGATGTGGTAAAGTCGCTCAATGCGGGTATCAACTGGAGTTTTTTCTATTCCGGCGATACGACACAAGCCGGATCGCGGCCGACACAGTTTGGCACAGATTTTTATAGCGGTTTTAAGGATCCGAAAGAGGGTTCAGGCACTTCTTCTTCGTCGAGTGCAGCTTCAGCCATTAGTCCAGGATTTTACGGCAAGTTCATTCCCGCTATATCCTTTACTAATATTTCGGCACTCATCAATTTCTTCCAAAGTAATCAGCTCGGCGATGTGCTTTCCGGTCCGCAGATTGTTGTTTCGTCCGGCAAACAGGGAAAGATTCAGGTAGGACAGGATATCTTCATCACCACCAGAGATATCGCCGGAAACACAATTCAGCAGCCGTTATCCTCGGGTATTATCATTGACGTGAAGCCGACAGTGTACGATGAAAATGATATCAAATTCATCAATCTTGATGTGAAAGCAGAACGAAGTACAGCAAGTCCCGGTCCGGTGATCAATAAATCATCTGCATCGACCTTTAATGTTCTCTATGACGGTGAAGAGATGGTGATGGGAGGCTTATATACAAATGTGGAAACATCCGAACGTGGCGGAGTTCCGTTCTTGAAGGACCTTCCATGGTGGGTGTTTGGATTGAAATATCTTTTCGGGTATGACAAACAGACGACATCAACGCAAGAATTAATCATTCTGCTTAAAGCAGAACTGATACCTACCCTTGAAGAACGTGTTGCCACAGCATCACAGCGAAAAGGGATCAACCCGATCGAACAGGTCCGAGCCAAAAATGCCGCTGAAATGGAACGATTGAAACCGAAAAAATAGATCGTGCGATAGATCATCATTTTCGTCATAACGTTTTTGTACGTT
The DNA here is from genome assembly GCA_903907305.1 of uncultured Ignavibacteriota bacterium. Taxonomy (GTDB): domain Bacteria; phylum Bacteroidota; class Ignavibacteria; order UBA10030; family UBA8401; genus UBA8401. The sequence continues at coordinate 110 of CAIVNT010000066.1, read as the reverse complement.
ATGACGATATATTTTTTAGAGTATCCCATCTAACAACAGGTGTCCTATGAAAAGCTTTCTGAGATTATTGAGTACTGCATCCTTGATTTTGGCATTAGGAATTTTTTCCT
>CAIVNT010000065.1 GCA_903907305.1 uncultured Ignavibacteriota bacterium | reverse complement strand
GAAGTTCACAGATGGATTTTCGCATCCGCTCGGTAAATAACGAAATGCGTCTCGTCGCATATAACCTTAATAACACGCCGATCGATTCAGGTTCAGGATCATTGTTCCGTTTACCGGTGATCTTGAACAGTGTTGCGGATATTGAATCAGTCTATGTTGTTGTCAGCACGGACAGCGGAAGATCTCTGCAGCCGCTGACAACGAGATCCCTTGCGGCACCTTCGCAGTATCCGGTAACCTTCGCATTATATCAGAATTATCCGAATCCGTTCAACGGCGGAACGAAGATCGACTATGATATACCGGACGTTGAGGGGAAATTGAAGATCGCGTATCTGTTCGTCTACGATATTCTTGGACGAAAAGTGAAAACACTCGCATCCGGCGAGCATGAGGCAAAACGGTACACCGTCTTCTGGGATGGTACGAATGACGACGGCAGGACCGTCGCAACAGGTGCATATTTCTATCAACTGGTGGGGAAAGATTTTGTCAGTTCAAAGAAAATGGTCTACATCAAGTAACACACACGAGAATGGTGGAGGGAGCGGCGCCCCGGCTATTTAAGCAAACAGTCGGATTGGCAATCCACCCTACAATTTGAGAATTTGCACTGTAGTACATTGGAGAATGCAATGAGGAACATGGGAACATCAATAATGCAACGGATGAAGAGGGTAACCATTTCGGTCATCCTCTTCTCGTTCTGGATTCAGCTCTTCGCCGGCTGCGGCGGCAGTTATCCTGCACGCGGCGTGGAGGGAAAAAAGTACAGCTACATCTATCAATTGACCGATCCGATCATCTCTCCGAAGATGGAGTTCAAAGACTCACAGATCAGCGTCACATTCTCCATCGACGATGCGGCGATCTCATACACAGTACTGAACCTTACAACAAAACCGCTTGCACTCGATGCCGGCGGTGCAATGATCGGTATTGACAGCATCTTTGTTCCCGTCCGTAACCGTCTCAGTCTGTATTCGGACAGTGCAAAAGGATTCGCACCCTTATTATTACCGGGACGCGGGTATATCGAAGATATGCTGATCCCGCGCGATAACATCTATTGGATGGAAGAAGGATGGATTGAGAAGGACCTCTTCTCAACACTGGACAGCGGCACGGTCAGCGGAAGGAAGAATGTCACGAAAAATATCGGCAAAAAACTGGAATTACTTCTGCCGTTGAAGATCGGAGATAAACGGACGGAGTATCTGTTCAAATTCAAAGTGGCGGCGATCAAAGTTCTTCCTCCGGATAAGCCTTTTGCAGAGAAGCAGCGTCCTCCCGCACCGAGCCTGTTCAGCGGTAACATCAATCCTTGGATCACGGTGGGAGTTGCAGCAGGGATCGCACTCGTTTCTGGTGCGATCATCGTATCGGAGAAGAAGCCGGTCGGGCCGCTGAATTGAAGCTCTTTTCAGTGGTGATTACAATGTGGTTCGTGCCAAAACGTAAAATACTTTATTCTTCACATCCCTCCACCGCGCAACGATCTGAACATTCTGCAGATCCACATCCACGTCCTCATTGAACAGATCCTGCGATTCGATGGAATTTCTTTTCTGCATGGAGACCAATGAACTTCTGGTAGACCGTGCCAGCGACATCAGCGCATTATGCTCGGCACGCTGCCAGGAACTCGACTCATAATAATATTCTTCCGAAGTACCGACACCATAGACAGTTTTCTGATCCGTAGGCAGATCTTCGACCCATGAAGGGCGTTGTACTGACTGCATTGGCACTCTCTCCCTCAACTGTTCATCCAGCGCGCACGATGAAGAATCTCCTGCAAGAACGATCGTCTTCTTTGAATCGTAGAATGCATCGATCACTTTCAATTTCGACTGAAAAAAATCACCCAGTTCTATGTCGTACGACTCCGTATAACTTGCTCCCATTGAATGAACCCCGTCCTCCGTCGACCAGAATGCCTGTCCCCCTTTGATATTCACATTCGTGTATTTCGCAATCAGATCACATCCGGTCCGGAATCCCAGCGCAATAGCAGAGTCGGCGTAAAGCGATGGCGCTTTCATCACCGTCACTACTTTGCGTTTACACTTCACCTGATCCTGATTGAGGAACCAGCGAGGATACTCCTGTGCGTCGGCAAGCAGGACGACAAAAAATAATAAAATGATCGATTTCATTGAACCCCCTGAAACGATAACGCCATCGAGGATACTTCCCCCGATGGCGTTATAGAAATTACGGAATACATTTATTGAGGTTTTTTGGAAGTTTCATATTTCTGAACTTCATCGTCTAACTCTTTGTAGGTCTGTGAAGCGCGGAACTTGGTATACAATTGTTCGTTCTTTTTGATCTGTTCGCGGAGTGCTTCCTGTGCTGCACCGAGCGGATATTCAACAAGAACATATGCGCGCCAGTTGGCTCCGTCTTTTACGATCTTTTTCTGTTTCTCTTTGGAGCCGCTCAAGCTGGTGGAAACGATCGTTTTGGAGGCCTGTGTGAATTGATCGAGCAACTGTGCATCATCGCCGATACCAGTCTCTTCGGTAAAGCGTTTTTGAAGACCATTGAT
>CAIVNT010000064.1 GCA_903907305.1 uncultured Ignavibacteriota bacterium | reverse complement strand
CGATCCATCAGCGATTTGCGAAGGCGGAATCTCAGGAGCAGTTCCACCGTGACCGGCTCCGCGCCTTGATGGAGCATTCTCTCGACACTATCGCCGTCATCAACACCGAAGGGATCATCGATTATGTTACGCCGTCGTCAGTCGAATTTTGGGGATGGTCCTTCAACGAAGCTCGGGGGAAGAACATCTTTTCATTTATCGTCCCCGAAGATCTTCCGGCATTAAAATCATACATTGCCGGGTGTATCGAAAAGAATGCACAGACCAATTCCGTGGAATGCCGGTGGCATCACACGGACGGTTCGGTGAAAGTGTCCGATGTATTGGCGAAGGATCTTAGCGCTGAAATTTCGGTGAAAGGAATTATCGTGACGATCCGCGATATCACCGAACGGAAAAAAAATGAGGAGAAGATGATGCGCGTTCAACGTTTGGAGAATATTGGGTTTCTCTCAAGCGGCATCGCGCACGATCTGAATAATGTCCTCGGCCCCGTCCTTATTTCTGTTCAACTGCTGCTTAAGGATCCGGCACATGAACGCTCACGGAAGATCCTGAACAATCTTGTCGAGATCGTCACCCGCGGAATCGATCTGGTGAAACAGGTGACCGTCATTGCAAAAGGTCTGGAACGGAAGCATCATCCCTTCCAGCCAAAATATCTTCTGCGGGAAATAAAACAGCTCATCGAACAGACCTTTCCTGATTCCATCGCCGTGAGGCTTGATTATGACACGGATCTTTGGATGGTCAAAGGGGATACGACACAGATTCATCAGGTACTGTTGAATCTCTGCGTGAACGCGCGCGACGCGATGCCGGGCGGAGGCACCATCCGGCTGGATGCGCATAATACCCTACTCGATGCTCCGCTGCAATTCGGGAAGGATCTTCTGGAACCCGGTGCATACGTCACGGTCTCCGTTTCCGATTCGGGAGCGGGTATGTCCGCCGAAGTGATGGAGAAGATATTCGATCCTTTCTTCACAACGAAAGGGAAAGACGCCGGTACCGGCTTGGGGCTCGCAACAGTGGCCAACATCATTCAACAACATCATGCGTTCCTCTCCGTGAAGAGCGCTGTCAGTGCGGGAACTGAATTCACTATCATGTTCAGTGCAGAACAGGTGAAAGAGGAAGAAACGGAGAAGAAGAACGAATGGATGAATATCCCGGTGAACAACACCGAAGGTATTCTGTTTATCGATGACGAAGCCGTGCTGCACGATATCTCGCGTCTTGTCCTTGAGAATTATGGTTACAAAGTATTCTCGGCATTCGACGGCGCGGAAGGGATCGCAACATATCTGAATCACAAGGATGAGATCCATCTCGCCATTGTGGATATGCGTATGCCGATCATGAACGGAATTGCAACAACACGCGCGCTGATGAAGATAAATCCATCCTTGCCGATCATCGCTGCCAGCGCAACAAATGATGAGCAGGTGAAAGAAGTACTGTTGCTCGGCGCAAAAGAATTCATCATGAAGCCATTCTCCATTGAGAACGTGCTCTCCACCATCTACCGTATTCTGCATGGCCCCGCAGATTCCAATGGACATTCTTTCTGACAGCAGTACAAAACAACGTCCCGATCAGCGGTCGGGACGTTGTGTAATTCACCATTCTCTATAGCTCCCAAGTTTTAATACTGCCTGTCCGCTTGGGAGCGGAGAGTAACGAAATCCTGCATGTATTTGGTCATTGAAAATAAAAACAGTGCTCGATCGTAAGAATTGGGCACCGTTTTTATTTTTCAATTATCCATTATCAATTTTCAATTGTTCTTATTTCTCCAGCCACTCTTTCCAACCGTCATACCGGAATTCTCTTCCGAGAAATTCCTTCACCATTTCCGCCGCCGGTTTTGAGCCGCCGCGCGCCAGAACGAGATCACGGTATTTTTTTGCAATGCCGGACTGCATCATGTTCTTTTTATCGAACAGTCCGAAGAAATCCTTCGCTATCACCAGCGACCACATATAGGTGTAATAGATAGCGGAATATCCGTCCAAATGACCGAATGATGTCTGGAAGTGTGTTCCCTCCACATACGTGTAAGGAGTGTACCGTTCGCGCAGTTCCTTGGAGAGCGCGGTAGTATCGACGGTGTCGGGGGTTCTGTCATAACAGGAGAGAGCAAGTTTAGCGTAGAACATCTGCTGTCGGACGAACAATCCTTTTCCGAATTCATCCGCACGTTTCATTTGTGCGACGAGTTCTGCCGGGATCGGCTCGCCGGTCTGATGATGAGTTGCAAATTTCTGCAATGTTGAAGCATCCCACGACCATTCCTCGAGCAGCTGTGACGGTACTTCAACAAAATCCCATTCGCATGAAATTCCGGAAAGCCCCATCCATTGCTGCCGTCCCGCAAAGAGATGATGGAGCAGATGTCCGAATTCGTGGAAAAATGTCTCCACATCATTATGTTCCATCAATCCGGGATCACCCTCGGTGCCCCCCGGGAAGTTACAGATGAGCGCAGCTTCAGGTATTTGCCCGCCTGCACCAAAGATGTCGCTTTGCGACTGTCGGGCAGATTTTCCCGCAACGCCGTTGCAGATGCCGAACTGCGCTGCGTGATTATATTTATTCTCCCGCGGATGCATGTCCAGATAGAAACGCCCTGTCAGCGCGCCGTTCTCGAACATCTCAAAACAATCCACCGATTCATGCCAGACGGGAACGGAAGCATTACGACGAAACTCAACGTCGAACAGGCTGCTCATCGTGTCGAGAATACCTTGTCTCACTTTTGTGTATTGAAAATATGGGCGGACCTTTTGTGCATCAAAACTGTATTCCGTCCTCTTGAGCAATTCGGAATAATATCCTGCTTCCCAGGGATCGATCTTTGCTGCACCGGGAATGTCCTGCTGTTTTCGCAACAGCAGTTGCTGATAATCACCTTTGGATTTTCCAAAAGATGCGGCCGCAATATGTTCAATGAACTCCGACGCATTCTTTTCACTCCCCACCATCTTATCGGCGGTAACGCACGCGGCATAATTTTCAAAACCGAGCAGTTGCGCAAGTTCATAGCGCTTTGCGATTAGACGGTCGAGCACATCCATATTCTTCGGATAGGCGCGGTTGTTGAATTCCATATACATCCGCTTCCGCAGATCGTCGCTCTTTGCATACGTCAACACCGGCACCGCATCGGGATAATCGGTGGTGAGGATGATCTCGCCATTTTCATCCTGAGCGTGACGGTCGATATAATCCTGCGGCAACCCATCGAGTTCTTTCACATCCTTCACCGATACGCTCCGTTTATCCTCGCGGATGTTGCGGGAGAATTCTTGACTGATCAGCACCAGTTCCTCTCGGACCGCCTTGATCTTTGTCCGCGTTGCTTCATCCTTATCCACGCCGGCCAGCCGGAAATCGCGGAGTGTTTTGGTCACAAAATATTTTGTCGTTTCATCCGCACCGGACAGATCGACCGCAACCAATGCGTCATACAATGCACGGTTGAGGGACAGATCCGCACCGAAGGCGGAAACTTTCTGACTGAACTGCTCCGATGTGGTCCGCATCGTCTCATCCGGATGCACATTCTCCATCAGATTTGCCTGTGAACCGATCGCGTCCAGATCAGTGAGGATCGCATCATAATTTTGAAGCGTATTCTCCACTGTCCGTTTATCGGAAACCGACAGGAGAGTCTCCAGCGATGTTCGTGCGTTGGAAAGGTGTGATTCGAGTTTTTTGGAAAAGTCTTCCGATGTAGAGATGCTTGTATAGAATGGGTTGCCGGTCGTCATACAGGAATAATTAAAATGAATGATTGATCATGAGATGATGATGCTATGAGACCATGATATTGTTATGAAAGTGATTCGATTGTGCAGGATCAAAACACAACGAATGTGAACATAATATGCGAAATATTCGGGTGGAGGGAAAGTGAAGCAGAATCAGGATTGCAGCCAGAGAACGGCATCGTCGTATTCACGGAACACATGGATCTCTTCCGGCGCTTCGTCACCGCGGAGCATCTCGTACATATGGGACATTCCGTAGGTGACATCCGATCCTGCAATAATGGCGAGTCGTGTGTGATGTCCCAATTGATCGACGGGAGAATAGAGCGAGATGAGATTCTGCAGCGCAGCGGAAGTGACGTTCAGTTTTTCCACATGTCGTAGATCAACAAGATCGTTCGCGGAGGGTTCGTAATCCGGTTTGGCAAGCAGTTCGCGGTACGCAACCATCAGCTCTTCATCCGTGACAGTCCCGGAGTATGTTGCGGTTCGGATGTTCGTGTCGATATCAAAAGAGAATGTGATCATAGGGCGCCTTATTTCTGTCGAAATCTAAGCGGATTCCCCATTAATCGCAACCACGCATTTATACGTATTTACGGAATTGCTAAAATATCAACCTTTGTTTACTATTGAATGATGAAAGATTCTAAAAATTGAACAACATAATTTCGTCATCATAATTTTCGGAGAATATATGATCTCAAAAATAATAACATTTTCGGCAGTTTTTTCTTTGCTTCTGCTGATCAGCTGCGACAAAAAAGAGAGCACAAACCCGGTGAAGACCGCTGATCCCGGATTGACGACGAGTTCCACAGCGCTTGTTGTTTTGAAAGGGGGCGACGGAAAGGCCGTCATCGGAGGCGGGAGTGAACCGTATTCCGTTACCTCCGTCTCCAATGTCTCGGTGGTGAATGCGCAAATGTCCACCCGCGAACTGAGAGTGACCGGACTTGCCGAAGGGGTGTCCACGGTAAAAGTGATCGACTCCTCTTCGCCGGCAAAGAGTGTTACGGTGAATGTCACGGTAACAAAATCCTACACAACAGGCACTGTGGGAGCGGTCTCCTTTTCCTCGAACCGCGGGAATTATTCAGTGAGCGGCATCGGTGAATATGCCTCAACTCCGCCGACATCAGGACAAGGCGCGATCGCCATGCAGGATTATGAATCACTCTACATTCTTGCATACAAAGTGAATACTCCGACGAATCTGGATTTAATGCTGATCGGTTTTACAAGCGGCACGTCGGATTATACCGGAACATTCTATTATCCGGCCACAGGGAAAGTTGTCTATGTTTCATATTATCCGAACACAAATCCGACCGATACGACATTCCTTAGCACAGGATATTTACTGAACGGCAATGCAACAGCAGTCATGGAATCGATCTCATCAACGGCAATGAAGGGAACATTCAGCGGTGCGGGATATTATTTTTCGGACAATACACTCAATACATCGGTCGGGATCACCATGACGAACGGTGCATACAATGTCCCGATCGTGAGGACAGGTTTAATGGCGGACCGGTCCATACAGAAGAATGTTTCGAGGATGGTGAAAAAGATCATGGGGCGCACCGTACAATTTTGAAATGGACCGCGGATGACGCGAATCAGACGCCTGCCTGCCGCAGGCGGGGATGAACGTGGATAGGGATACAAATATTATTCTTTGTGTCCTTAGTGAATTAGTGCCTTTGTGGTAAGCTCTTTTTTAACTTTATCCGCGTGAATCCGTACGATCCGTCTGATCAGTGTTCTATCCATTCAAATCTATCAAAGTTTCTCGATCAGCAGCCGAAGGATCTTCAGTTTCCATTCTTTATACGGCGGTGTCTTCAGGAACCAGAATTCAAGCCACGTCCCCTTTTCCATGATGGATTTGTAATGGGAGAATGTTTTGAAACCTTCATCACCGTGATACGCACCGATACCGCTTGAACCTACCCCGCCGAACGGAAGATGATCGTTCGCAAAATACATCACCGCATCGTTCTGTGAACCGCCTCCGAAGGAGAGCTCACTGAACAGCCGCTCTTTTTCTCCATTGTTGGAACCGAATACGTAGAGGGACAATGGCTTCGGAAACTTCTTCACATTCGCGATCGCTTCGTTCAAATCGTCATATCGCACGACCGGCAGCAGCGGACCGAAGATCTCCTCCTTCATGATCTCATCATCGAATGTTACATTGTGCAGGATGGTGGGGGAGACGAATTTATTCTTCTTGTCCACCACCCCGCCGAAATATATTTTTTTCGGATCGATCAAATTTTCAATTCGTTCAACATGACGTTCGTTGACGATCGCCATGTAATTTTCCGAAACACCGTTCTTCGGATAATGTTTTTCAATGAGCGACCGCATCTCTTTCAGCAGCTGCTGCTCCACGGACGAGTGAACGAGCAGATAGTCCACTGCCACACACGTTTGTCCCGCATTCAGCAGTTTTGCCCAGACGATCCTCTTCGCACATGTTGCAATATTGCAGTCCGGCAGGACGAACGCGGGATTTTTTCCGCCGAGTTCCAGCGTTACGGGTGTCATATGTTTCGCCGCCGCTTCATAAACGATCTGTCCGACATTTGTTCCGCCGGTGAAAAAGATGTGATCGAATTTCTGTTCGAGGATCTCTTTTGCTTTTTCCGATCCGCCTTCAACGGCACAACAATATTCAGGTGCGAAAGTCTCATTGATCATTTTTACCATCGCAGCGGATGTCTGCGGTGCGACTTCGCTCGGTTTTACGACGGCGGTATTTCCCGCAGCAAGTGAATCCACCAGCGGCAGCAGCGTCAACTGATACGGATAATTCCACGCTCCGGCGATATACGTCACTCCGCGCGGTTCTGCCAAACGGTAACTTCGAGCGGGGAAATTCAGCAAATTTGTCCGTACACGCTGTTTTTTGCTCCATTTCCGCACATTGTTGATCGTGAATGTCAGTTCGCGGTACACGAGCGAAAGTTCTGAGGTGAATGTATCGTAACGGGATTTTTTCAGATCGGCAAAGATCGCATCGAACAGGAGCTGTTCATTCGCTTTCATAGCTGACTCGAATTTTTTTAACTGTGCTATGCGGAAATCAACAGAGCGGGTCTTTCCCGTTTGGAAGAATGCACGCTGTGTGGTGACGGTCTCTTTGATTGTCATATGATCATTTAGATTGAATAACGGAAATCATGCATAAAAGGAAAATAACACAAAAACTTTGTCGTGCCCGAGTGCTCCTGTCGGGCATCCATTACAGATCATTAAATAAGTCTTTCCATCCGGGATTATTTTTTTCAATTAAACGTATTTTCCAGGCACGATTCCATTTCTTTAACTGCTTTTCACGACTAATCGCATCTTGAATGTATGTATACTCTTCAAAATACATTAATCGAGTCACATGGTATCGTTGTGTAAACTCGGGTGTAGGGGACTCTTTATGTTAGAATATACGGTTTGACTAAGATCCCGTTACACCAATATACAGTG
>CAIVNT010000063.1 GCA_903907305.1 uncultured Ignavibacteriota bacterium | reverse complement strand
TTGGTTGTGTAGAATGGTTCGAAGATGTGCTCCATATCTTCGGTGCGGATACCGTTGCCGGTGTCCGTCATGGCGATGATATAATTTTCCATCTCCCCTTTTTTGATGTCGATGGAAAGAATTCCCTCCTGTGTCATTGCTTCAACTGCATTGATCTCCAATGCGAGCAGCGCCTGAAGGATCTGTTCGCTGTCACACACGACCGGAGGGATATCATCGGCATAGGTAAAATTGAGCTTCACGTTATGCATCTTCAAATGATGTTCCACCAATTTTGTACTTTGCTCGACGATGGCGCGGATATCATTCTCACGGAACTCTCCCACTTTCTTGCGGGAGAACAGAAGCAGATTCTTCACAATATTTCCACAGCGCGCTGTTTCGTTTGCGATCATTGTCAGTTCTTCCACGATCTCGTTCTTCAGTTCTTCGGAGAGATCAGGTTTCAGCATCCGCTTCTTGATCAATTTTGCATATGTCAGAATTCCCTCGAGCGGATTGTTCAGTTCGTGCGCAACGGTGGCGGCAAGCGTTCCGAGCGAGACCATCTTCTCCACCTGGATGAGATTCGTCTGAGCGCGTTTCAATTCTTCGGTCTTCCTCTGCACACGCTCTTCGAGTGTTTGATTGAGCTGCTGTAATTCTTCCTGCGTCTGTTTAAGCGTGCGGGTCATGTGATTGAACGAACCGGTGAGGAATCCGATCTCGTCGTTCGTCTGCACGTCTATCGAGTGATCGAGATCTCCGTTCATCACTGCAACGGTCCCTTCCGTTAACCGGTGGACGGGAATGTTCACCGTGCGCCAAAGGAAGAATCCGACAAAGATCGTCAGAACGATCAGAAGGACGAGACCGCCGGTGTATTGGGTCACCTGAAAATCAGCAAGCTGACGTTCGGTTTCCGTCAGCGGGATCATCACATCGAGTACGCCGAGAATGGTCTGCGATTTGGTATGAACGTGGCAATCGGATTCGTAACAGGTCTTTTGGTTCTTGATGGGTGCGATAACACCCAGCACATTATGACCCAACGGCGAACGAAATGTACGGACAAGTTCGGCATTGACCGGGGAAACGACATCACTTTTTCCCGAAAGATGACACGCAATACATGCCTGGGAGCTCATATCGACAGAAGTTCCGACTTCCTTTTCGATGGTGGAGTATGAGACCTCCCCCTTTTTATTATAGATGCGGATCGCTTCGATGCCGGGTTCGCTGCCGATGGTTTTAATGATGTGGTAGATATCTTCGTTGCGGTTGAGCAGCATACTGTACTGCGTGGAACGCTTCACAATATCGCTGACACGTTGCGCGGTCTCGACGGAAATCTTTGTGTATTGTTCGGTCTGGATCTTTACGAGGGCAAAAGTCAGAATTCCGACCCCGACAACCATAACAACAAAAATTCCCGCAAGAAGACGATACACAAGTAAGCGGGTGTATTTCATGGCGGTGTTGAAAGTCTTTACACTTTCACTTTATTGATGCACAAATGAAGAACGTGTGCTGAGGGACTGAGAAAAGGTACCGTGATATTGCTACAACAGCAATCGGAAATTTGATTAATGCGGACCTAACAGTCTTGAAAGAATTTTGCCGTAGAGTTTTTCGCCGATGAATTGTTCAATGTTATCAATTCGTGTTCCGCCGTCGTGCATGGTTGCGCCGACCGCTGCGGAAGAACGGACGCTGGAGCGGATACTGTTCGAGAGTTGGTCGATCTCTTTTTTCTGGAAGAGTTCGTATTCCTGCGGAGTAAAAAATTTCAAACCCGGATCGGACATGCACGATTGTGAAAGAGTCATCAGCCATCCTTCGTGAAGCGGATCGGATGTAAGCAGAGACGGACGTTTCGCTAATTGCGGATTCGATGCATAGGTAATTCCGGACATGTCGTTGTGAATGGCGTATGTTGTTCCGTTGCGGATGAACCATGCGAACGGCTGTCCTTGACTAATATGGGATGGGACATAGACGACTGCGACGGCGGATACGGGCTGGAGAAGACGAGCAAGGAACTCATCGATACCGACACGGACCGAACCGTCATTCATCTTCTTCATCCACGTATGCGATTGAAAATAGATCCTGTCCTGCGGGATCTGTATGGAACGGAACGGCGCGATCAGTTTTTCCACGCTGTCCGTTTCGACGGATTCGGTTTGCGGCTGAACAGAAGCGGGAGTATGGGTGAACGGACGCGCTTCGTCGGATGCGCGCTGTGCGAACGTGCGGTGCTGTGCACGCATGACAGAATCGAATGGACAGGAGTCGCATTCGAATCCGCATGAGCACAATTTATAATCCACTAAACCGGCATCCATCCACACGCAATGGCTTTCATTTTCCGGTATGATCGTATGTCCGTTCGTTGTCATAAGTCACCATCATCGTTTTGATGGAACGTTAGTTGCGTCCTGGCGATACAGTGGAAACTGATTCAAGATCCCGTTTCCATAACTGTGCTGAATCGAGCATATCTTTTTCGTCGTGATGTTCTTCGTGCGTAAATACCGGGAAGTATTTCGCGATGAAGTAGAATGCCATGAAACCGATCGTCACGATCATCATTGTGATCATGAATTCCGTCCACGAAGGGATATACATCGTTCCGGACCAGTTCTCCATTGCCGTGATGGCGATATTCATCCGATTCATCACGAATCCCATCACGACCAATGATGCACCGATGAAGAGACCGTTCGGACTCATGCGGACCTTCTTCTGCGAGAACAAAATGAACGGAATGATGACACCAACCGTTACTTCAAGCCAATACATATATGTTTCGCCTCTCGGAACGAACAACAATGAGAGCATATGACGTTCATTCAGGTCCATGAATTTCATAACGGAATAGACACCAAGCATCACCACGCAGACGCGCGCGATCTCGGTAAGAAGATTCATTTCCAGTCCGCGTTTGAATGCGCGGCTGCTGAGGAACGATTCGAAGATGATCATTGCGCATCCTGCAGCGATAGCCGATGTGTAGAAGAAGATCGGCATATAGGCGGAATACCAAAGCGGATACATCTTTTCCGGAACGATAAGATAGAGCGAACCGAG
>CAIVNT010000062.1 GCA_903907305.1 uncultured Ignavibacteriota bacterium | reverse complement strand
ATCGTTCTGATGATCTCGCCGTAATCCACGGACTGCACCGTCACACCAAACACACCATAATCATTATTCGGTGTTGCGATCGCCGCACTTCCATACATGTGATTGATCCCTGCGATCCATTGCGTGCTGCCGAAGGAAGCGTGGACCGATGGTACCATCCGCGCAAGACCGGCGGGATTAAAGAACAATGAGGACGACGTCCCTTCAACGGAGGTGAGCGCTTCACCCATCGCTACGGCTCTCGGATCGGTCGCAACGTTGAGGAACTTCATTCCGGTCTGTGCCAGTTTTTTGTTCTGCGCATTCCCGAAGAACACACAAGCAAGCAAAAGAGTGAGAATAATTTTTTTCATAGATACCCGTAATGTTTTAGCGTAGTACATCAACTCCATTGAAACGCATCGTGATATTCTTGATTGCCATTTCGATCTTTTTGGTTGTCGGCAGCGCATTCAGCGGTGTTCCGGCGGTAAAATTGTTCCATTGAAGCTTCACGTTGAACCGAAGCAGTTTGCTGCACGAATCCGGATTGACACTGAGTGCGATAGTATTCGCACCACCTCCGGTGAACGGCAGCACGCTGAATGCGAGCGAATCTCCGCTCGTGGAAATCGTTCCGTCCAGCAATCCGAACTGATGCACAACTTTGCTTCCGCCGACCAGTGCCACTGAATCCGGCAGAGATGTGATCACCGCGTCAAAACTGATCGATCCGCTCGATGCTGTGGTTATATTCGCAACCTGATAGATCGAAGGACTGAATGTGAGTGTGATGGTCGAATCTTTGATCGCATTCGTGGAGAACGAAAACCCTCTGTCGAACTGTGCAAAATCCGTGACGCTGGACGGCTTCGTCCATTTCGTTATGCTGGCATCACCGCCCGGTGTCCAGATAGCGTCATACTTGTCGGATCCAGTCGGCTGATCGCACGAGAAGAAAAGTATTGAGAGCAGAAGGGCTGCAAAAAAAGGAGATAATCGATTCATAATGTGCTTCCTGATTCTTATCGAATGACGACAAATTTCAAAATTTCTTTTTCGCCCTGCGGCGTAGTGAGCACGGCGATGTATACCCCGCTTGCGATGATCTGATTGTATGTTGTGGTAAGATCATAATCCTGCGATCCTGTCTCCGTGGCCGGTGTAGAACCATGCTCGATCGTTTTGATGAGCTCACCCAGTTCAGAATAGATGCGGATCGTGCAGCGTCCGGGAATATTCACAAACGAGATCTTGTCCGCTTCACCGGGAAACAGAAGTCCCCCTTTGCCGTTGATGGAATACGGATTGGGAACAACGCGGATCTTCCCTTTTACTTCGGCAAGATTGCTTGCAGGAGCAGTCCTGCGATATGCGGGAATATACGTCTGCGTATAATATCTGCTGCTCTTCAATGCGCCCGGGGGAGTTCCTGCTGCAGTAGTGTTCGCGGCAGGGTCGCCGACAGCAGAGAGATAATAATAATGTGCGACGTTCTGAGCAGCAGTCGTATCAACATAGCCCGTTCCCGACACTTCACCGATCTTATAATAGGTGCTGTCGTAACGTCCTACCGCTCTCCACACTTCCCATTTCACCACGGCCGGATCTGCCGGGTTGTCGGTGTTCGGTGTCCAGCTGAGAATGATCTTTCCCGCACCGGAATTCACACTGAATGTTTTCGGGGGGGGCGGGGGCATTGGAACTGCCCAGCCGCTTTTGAAATTTGCAATGGCACGGCGGAATGTAGAGAAGAGAGAATCACGTCCCGTATAGACCGAGTCATTTTTTTGTGCTGCAGTGATCGCACCCGATTTGAATTTTCTGCCGACGGAAACCGCTGCTTCTCTGCTTAGTCCCGCCACTGCTTCTGCAATAACGATCCGTACTCTTTGTCCGGGAGCGATGGTGTAGGGACCATAACCGGTCGCGAAGGATAAGCCACCGGAAGTGTTCAACGAAGGATCACCGGTCGGACCAACCTTATCGGCATGACGCGGAACAACATGCCCTTTCGTGATCATTCCATACTCGCCTACCATCGCGGACACATTATATTGATCATTGTTCCGTGAATAGACACCGTCCGACTCTTCATAGGATGTCGTTGAAGGCTGTTTCGGATCATCGGTGCTGTCCGTTGCTGATTTGCTGGCAAACACGGTTCCCCAGCCAACAAATTGCGCTGCACCGAGCCGGCCGGTCGTATCCGTTTTGTCATAATATGGAATGAAGATCGGACCGCCGATATTATCATACTGAGTAAAACTAGGATAACGTCCATGCCAAGAATAGCTCGCACGAACATCATTATCCTTATTTCCCGGGAAGAATGTTGATGCGATCGTCGTATCGCCGCGGACATCGTTCATCGTATTGATTCCCCAACCGGTGGCATTTCCGATCACAAGGCGGGTATCTGCATTGGTGGCAAGACGGTTCTGGAAATAGAAATACACTCCTGTAAGCGTTACGGGAGCACTGGTCGTCCCCTTTTCATCGATGATTCCGGTATTGGTGAACGTATAATCAAAGACGAAATAGTTATCATGAAACTGCTGACTGAACGCGATGATCTTCCGCTGCATCGTAAGACCGATGGACGTATTGACAACGTTATCGATCATTCTGTCCCACGGCATTGTTTTATCCACCGGATGTGGATCGACTAATTTTCCGTAGGTATCGGTCTCATCCACTTTCACTGCTGTTTGTTCGTATTTGCTGACCATGTTGAATTTTGTCGGAAAGAATTCACCGGCACCTGTAACACGCGGACCAACATGGATCACTTTATTCGTGTATGTTCCTTTTGCATCTGTGAAGTTCGTCGTGCCGATCCATAATCCTTTTGCCGCCTGCATATCCTGATGGGCATACAATGCCGGCCACTGCAGGCCGTACTGCTGCTCCGCGACCCAACCTTCTTCGCGTTCACTTCCGAAATTGGAGAACCAGTTATGGATCGATCCGACACTCATCCATGCTTTCTGTTCCGCCACCTGAGAGAATGCCGCGGATGTGACAAGAATCGAGACGAATGACATCCTAAAAAATAACTTCATTGAATCCTCGCTTAGATTAAAAATCAAAACTGACCTTAAGACCCCAGAAAATATCGCGCGGGTTCAGGAATGTAAAATAATCCATGTTGGGCATATCGATATACGATTTATCATCCATAATTCTGGAGATCTTGGATGCATTCGCTTCATTCCATCCGGTGCCGTTATATTCCATATACCGTGATGTTGCCTTATCCCAATACACGGCAGTCCTTTGGATCTGATTCACCGGAATCGATGTGATATTTCCTACGGCTTCGATCGGAGTGAATGCCGCTCCATCTCTGCGCACATCGCCCGGTTTATCGTTGCCGGAGATGTTGATGTAGCCCATCCGTTCATCATACATTTCGGAACTCAGATGGAGTGACTTCATATAATTATTGTAGTCATTGACATCATAGAAACCGTATGTGGAGAAGTTCTTAATGTTGAGCAAATTCGACATGTCTACAAACAATTGGATATTCGCGGCGCCGATTTTGAAATTCTTGCTCAGTCGCATATCCACACCATAAATGTCGCGGTATTGAGCATTGTTCCTCACATCGGACGGAGCACCGCTTCCGCCGAACCATGTAAAATATGCTCCGTTCGACCAGTTCGCTGTCAGGTTCAATCGTACATCGCCGGAAACAGTACCATAATCCGCCGGCGTAAAGAAATCAACACTGGCCCTGGCATATGGTCTCGGAACGGGTTTGGTCTGATAAATGTCAGCAGCCTTGTTGTCGCGTTCGTAGATCGCCTGTTTATTTTTATCTTCATTTTGCTGGCGGTATCCGAACCGGCCGGTGGAACTTGCCATGTATGTATAATTCAAAAATCCTGTGATCCATTCGCCGCGGTTCTTGTTCACGGTAATTTCAAATCCGCGGATGTCCTCGTATGAATTGGGAACCGAGATCGCATAGGTAGTTCCCTTGCTGCTGACGTAGGTTACCGTCGTTGCCTGATCCGTAACATTTTTATAATAGCCTGCGACACGGATCAGATATTCTTCGAACAGTCCGTGTTCATATCCCAATTCATATGCGACCGTCTTGGGGAGCGGATTGTTGGGGTTTGCCAAACGCGAGATCGTATTGAACCGCGGATCGACACGCACAAGGAAAAGATTCTCGGGGGTCGGCATCGAACGGAAGTGTCCGTAGTTGAAGAAGAGCTTCGAATATTCGGTGACGGGGAATGCCACACCGAGTCTCGGACTCAGGTTCAGGACCTCTTTTACCGGTTCTTTTGAAAGGCTCACATTAATATCTGTTCCACCGCTCTGCACTTGATCCAAACGATCATCGAATGGTGTAATAACATACCACTCTCCGCCCGGATTTGAATAATCCAGTCGCAGTCCCAGATTTGCGATCATTCCTTCGTACTCAAATTTATTCTGAGCATACAATGCCAGACGCAACGGCTTCGTATCCCATTTGGACTGAGTAAAATTTCCGGTGAAATAATCTTTCAATCCGTAATTGACCTTGCTGCGTGAAAGGACGAATTCAACTCCGCTCTTCAGCTGATTATACTGATCCAGTTGACTGGTAAGATCCACTTTTGCCGTGTATGTTGAGAGTTCGCTGGAGTCCCGTGAATTGCTGAACCCGATACCGTTCGTCAGGAACGTTTTTCCTGCTGTCGTTTCCGAGAAACCATACGGCGCTTCATCCACATAATAACCATTGCCGAACATATAAATTTTTGTTGTATTCCGTGCTGCACCCGGATTAGTGTTATAGGAGAATGATTGTCCGTGAAGACTTGCTTCGTAGTACGAGGCGGGGGTAACAACGTGAGTGAATTTTCCACCGAAACTGTTCATGGTAACAGTGGAAGGAGCAAAATAATTTGGATTATAGATGCGCACATCGATATAGCTTACACGGTCCAACACGCTGGCAATGCCGGAAGCAGATTGGAAGAGTCCGGGTAAGCCTGAATTGTTGTCGTTTGTTCCTGTCTGTTTTCCGATGATTCCCTGCAGCATCAGTTTCATTCCGCTGCCGACATCGGATGTCACTCGGATCTGTCCGTTATAATCATCGTAGGCGTCCGTTGAGAGCGGAATGAGATACATACTCTTACTGCTTCGGTATGATGCGAAGAAACGAAGATTACCGAGATCTTTGCTGATGAACGGCACAGGGCCGCCGAAGCCTGCATCGATATTATAATCAGGTTTTACAATGTCACCCTGGCGGCGAAACTGAAACAGGAACAACCGCTGAGCCGCTTCCGGGGTCAGATCGTTCGACGGATCGTTATCTTTCAATGTTGCCTGCGAAACAGCATTCCATCCTTCAAATCCGATATACTGACGCTGCGTATAGGTATCCCATGCGCCGCTGTTTGTACCGGTCCACGCCACAGCGGGATCCAGGCGTGAACGAATCCAAAATGAATTAGGATTATAGACGGAAGGACCAAAATGTTTTTGTGCGGCGGGACTATAGCGGAATGTTGCAGAGAGCGAGTATTCGTTCG
This sequence comes from uncultured Ignavibacteriota bacterium, assembly GCA_903907305.1. Classification (GTDB taxonomy): domain Bacteria; phylum Bacteroidota; class Ignavibacteria; order UBA10030; family UBA8401; genus UBA8401. The sequence goes on along the minus strand of CAIVNT010000062.1, from coordinate 12,021 downwards.
GACTTCCTTCTTTGGTCACAACATTCACGACACCGGAACGAATGTTTCCGTACTCAGCATTGAATCCACCCGTCTGCACTTGAATATCCTGCACGGAACTTAAACTGATACCGCTGTACGGAGTGTTATCGCGTTCATTCCGAAGCGTCAATCCGTCCACAATGAAAGCGGTCTGATCGGCATCACCTCCGCGAATCACTAATCCACCCTGCACACCGGCCTGAAGTCCGACCACAGCACTAATGGAAGCTACCGGTAGACTCTGGATCTCTTTTTCGCTGATGTTGACACGCGTTGAGGAAACGTCCTTCTGCACAACGGGACGCTCAGCAACGATCACGACCTCTTCACCTTGAACAACTTCCTGCTTCAGAGAAAACTTCAATTCGGTTGTCTGATCGATCTCCACGCGGACATTGGTCTGAGAGACCGACGCATAACCGAGCGAAGATGCACGCACAGAGAATGTTCCCGGGGGGATATTGAGAATGAAAAAATTTCCTTCGATGTCGGTGGACGCACCAAGCGTCGTACCAGTAAGGACGATGTTCACACCAACAAGAGGTTCGCCGGTCTGACTATCTTTTACCGCACCTGCGATCTTTCCTGCCGTACCGGCAAGCATGATCGAAGAAAAAAGAAGGAGGATTGTTGAGAGGGTAGAAAGTCGTTTCACTGATGTTTTCTCCTTTTTGAAAAGGAATTGATTTTCGTGGGAAGATTGTATGCATGCAGCAGAATAGAATACTACAGCAATACCATTTACGGCTTCATCATCAAACGATGTCTTATCTGACATGCAATTTTAGCAACTATACCCGTCGAAAGCAACTAAAATGTGATAATGCAAATATTGCATAATTATACATTTTGCATGTTTTCACAAACAGGAAGGTCGATCCAAGACGTTTAAATATCACTGAATTTTCATCAAACTCATCAATTGTCATCATGTCACTTCACAAGATGGAAAACGATGTGCGCCTCGATCTATTTTGGGTCAGTCAATTTATATCGGAATATGTTTTATCATTTCCAAATGAGTGCTGATGCTTTAAAACAGCAGAGACGGACTTTCGTCCGCCCTGGTATATTTTTTGGGAGCATTATGTGAACTACTTCATGAGGATCATCTTATTCGATCTCGTGAAGACCGTTTCATTATTGGATGCAACGTGGACACGATAGAAATAGACCCCGGTCGCCAGAAGCATTCCGGAATCATTGCGTCCATCCCACTCTGCGGAATATGTGCCGATCGGCTGAAATTCATTCGTCAGTGTTTTAACACGCTGGCCGAGCACATTGAATATCTCGAGAGTGACGTGACCGCTGTGTCCCAGCGCGTAGCGGATCTGTGTGGAAGGATTGAATGGATTCGGATAGTTCTGCATCAATTCGTATTCCATCGCAACCAGCGGGATGCCTTGTGTGTTCTGTTCAACATACGACGATCGTCCCGCAACCAGCCGGAAACTTCTTCGTGTTTCATTCTTCATCATGGAGAATTGATATTGATACGCGCCGCTCAGCGATATCGCCCGTTCAGCAGATTTATCGATAAGATAGAGCGAGAAATCATTCGGCAGTTCACCAAGAATATCGAGTGAGAGCGAAACATTCGCCTGCGCTTTAGCCGTGATCACTTCAAGATCCCAAAATAATCCTTCATCATTTGCCTTGCGGATATCCACAGCATAAGATCCGGGCTGTTGTTTCCACTCTCTGTTCGGAAAACGGACGATCACAAAATCTGTCGGTGTCGGGGGCGGTTCCGAAATATCATTTGCATCATATTCTTCGTTCGCGCCAGGCTTTACTCCCGCGAAGTTATCGTTATCGCTGTTCTTTCCGGAAGTGGCAGAAATTCCAACACGCCATTCTCCGGGCGGGAGCGACGAAACGATCGACGTATTCTTTTCTAAACTTGCATTCGGCAGATTGGTAATGTCCTGAGGATTGATCAGGATCGTGACGCTGTCCTTCGAAAGATTTTTCACAAAATATCCTGAGAACGGAGACATCGAAAGCGATTCCGCTTTGAATGAATTGCCGTCATATCCCCAGATCACGTTATGTACGGAGTCGTGAATGGAATTCTTCCAGCTGACCTTGAACGGGAATGGATTCCCGACGATCGAATAACCGGGACCGATCTTGACAGGAAAATAATTCTGCACCGGAACGATCGTTGCCGTGCCGGGAGTAAGATCGAACTGACCGCGGGTGATCAGCCAGTACGCTTCTCCCCGCTTGAACGAATTGAATTTATCACTCGGAAATTCTGAATATTTTGCTGTCAGCGGATCGTAGAGGCCGAACAACCGCCACACGAGAGGATTCGGATCTCCGAGTCCTTTTAACACGGACTTGATCTCACCATTCTCAAGATCGTATGGAATGCTGACCAATCGATATTGTTCGTTCGGCGTCTTCGCCGGCATCTTCACTTCGTAATCCTCGGTGATGCTGAGAATATTCAGAACGAATGCAAGATTATCATGCGCTGCAATATTCGGCGGAACGGAATCGCTCCTTGAATCCACTCTCCATGCATCGGCGTCTCCGGTCAGAATGACCTTCCCTTTTCCGATCTTGTTCAATCCGATCAATGCCGGCTGCGTTACTGCGGAACCGAACACTCGTCCTTTTGCCGAGGTGGTGGCAAATGGTATGGCTGTTCCCGACACGGTGATGCTGCTGCTTCCGAAAAAGACAAGAGTATCAACATTGCTGAGGTAGGGATGATTTTTATCCGCGAATGCTGTCACCAGAGGTGCGAACGGGGAGCCAAATCCAAACGAAGAATCGACAACGATATCGTTATTCAGTGCCAATCCTGTGCTCCACGATGTATCCTTTAGTATCGAGTTAAGTGCATCATTCGATCCTTCCTGATTTGAATTTCCCAGGGCGATCAACAGTCCCCCTTTTTTCACAAAATTTATAACGGAATCGACCTCGGAGCGAGAATAATTCCTCTGCGGAGTCACCAGAAGAAGAACATCATTTCCGGAAGGCTGAAGTATCGGTCCGCTGTACGTCACCTGAATGCCGCTCTTCGTTAGGAACGCAAACAGAACTCCCTGACCTTTTACTGAATCCGTCAACGACGCAGTAGAACTATGCTGAACATCCACCATCATTCTCTTCTTCACCACCAGCGTTGCAATAGATGATCCGGTGACGGTAAAGCTAAAGAACGGATTCCTCAATGAATCATCTGTGCGAAACACATAGCCGGCACCGTGACCACCGACTGACTTCGGCAAATATGTGAATGAGATCGTATCGGAACTACCCGGAAGGATCACTGATGTGCCGGCAGTATCAAGGATAAAGTTCGGATCGGGCGGAATTTGATTGAACTGCGCAGGAGCATCAAAGTGCAGCGGCACAACTCCTTTGTTCTTAATGACCGCCTTCATTGTCTTCGATCCACCGAAGGTGATGGAGCCAAAATCAAAATTTGTTTGCGACACTTCGGCGAACGGGAAGCCTTTCACCGACAGAACGGCTGTATCCGCAACAGAGACTGTTCCGTCGTTCACGCGGACGATGAATGTATCTTTCCCGAGATCCGCTGCGACAGGTTTCCAGCTTAATGTTCCGTTACTCTGCATCACTGCGCTTAACGGTGCTTTCAGAAATGAAAATGTGAGCGCATCATTGTCCGGATCGACAGCGGCATATTTAAAATTGAGCGTTGAATCGACGAACGTGACTACGTCGGGAATCACGGCGGTGAATTGCGGAGGTCTGTTCGTATTTAGCACCGTGATCTTCACTGAATCGACCAATGTAAATTGACGTTCATTCAGCGCAACAGCAATGGTATAGTTTCCGCTCTGTGTATAATCGGGAGTCCAGTTCAATACACCATTCGTAGTGACCGTCAATCCGGATGGTGCGGGCTGCATGAGCGAGAACGTGAGTGAATCGTTCTCGCTGTCGAACGCTTTATACGAAAGAGTCAGCGACTGCCCCTCGCGGATCGTTGTATCATTCGGAATGGAAATAAAGATCGGTGGTGTATTTTTTAGCGTAACGAAAAAATATGATGTATCAAAAATACCGGCAAACCCGTCAGACATTTTGATAATAATGCGATGCGTTCCGATCTGACCAATGGAAGGAGTCCACGAGAACTGTCCTGTCGCGGAGATGGATGCACCGCCCGGCATTTCAGTGCCGGTGAAATTCAACTTATCATTGTCGGGATCCTGCCCTGCAAAATTGAAATCAGTCTTCAGACCCGGTTCGGTAAAGATCGTATCCGGAAGTACGCGAGTAAAGATCGGAAGACGGTTGACATTATTCACCGTGACGGCGGTCTGCACCAGTACTGCTGCTCCGCTGATATCCTTCACACCTAATGTGAAATTATAAATGCCGGATTGACTGAATGTCGGTCTCCATACCAGAATACCGGTATTGGAATCAAGCATCATTCCGAGCGGGGCGTTCTGCACAAAGTACCAGAACGGATCGTTATCTGGATCGGCAGCACTAATTTCAAATACGAACTGTTGGTCTTCGTTGATCGTTGTATCCTTCAATACTTTGATGAAGAACGGCGGATCGTTCTGATTCAATACGGTGATCGTGACAGGGTCGAGATTTTCACTTCCCGGCATTTCCGAAGCGCGGATGGCAAACTGATGAATTCCTGACTGGGTCCTCGATGGAGTCCACGTGAACTTTCCCGTTATTGAATCGATGACCATCCCCGGCGATGGATTCTGAAGCGAATATGTCACCGTGCTGCCGTCAGGATCGACGGCATCAACATCAACGAACAAGAACTGTTGTTCCTGTATCGTCGTATCATTCATTGGTCTGGTAAACTGCGGGATTCTATTCACATCGTTTACGGTAATGGAAGTCAGTTTCGTCGCTGCTCCGCCTTTACCGTCATAGGCGACAACCGTGAAGAAGTGATTGCCGGACTGGAAGAACGTCGGTTTCCAAGTGAATAAACCCGAAAGAGAATCGATCGTCATTCCCGAGGAAGCATTTTGGAGAGAAAACTTCACTTGGTCAAGATCCGGATCTGTTGCTTTATAATCAAACGTCAGGAGTTGATCTTCGCTGATGGTCGTATCATTCATCATTCGGGTGAACAGCGGGATCTTATTCAATGCAACCGCGATGTTGAGTCTGCCGCTCTTCAACGTTGCGGTCGGTTGTCCGACTCCGCCGCCATTATTTTCGAATTCCATGAATCCCAACATCGAGAATTGTCCCGGTCCGGAAGGAGCTTTGTGGTGGAACCGTAATTTTGAAAATATCCCGCTCCCCGAAATTGGTGCCACACCGGAATATTGCAGCGTAATAAATGTTCCCGAATCAAATACCGCTACCGACATACCGCTGCTGATCGTTCCGGTCAACACCGGAAGGGAGAATCGTACTTTCGATGTATCGTAGGCAAATTTGATCTTCGATGATTGAATACCGAGTCCGGTGACATTGCTGATCATAATGGGAACATCCACCGAATCGCCGATGCGCACACTCGTATCGGGCAATGCGGCAAAGAAGTCATTCACCGTGATCGTAAATATTCCGTCAAATCCCTGTGCATCAACTGCGGTGAGCGTAAATGTACCGCGGGATTTTGCTTTTACTTTCCCTTTGAGAGAATCGACCATCGCCACAAGTGTATCAGAAGAGAACCATTTGTACGGCGGGATGCCGCCGGTCGCAGAATATGTGACCGTATCCCCCCTGGTGATCGCCGTTACTCCCGTTACCAAAGTGATCACAGGACCGGGAATCGGAAAGACAATGCCGTTGACAATGTTCGATACCGGAGTTTCATTGAGAAGGATATTCTGAAGGTCGAGATTCGAATTCTGAACTGCGGATCGTTTCACCTGAAAGCGGACATACGCAATGATCCCTTGACCGCTCAGTGGGAACGAACCGGCCATGGCAACATCGATGGTAGAACTGCTGACATTAACTGTTGGTGTTCCCCATAACTGCGCGATTGTTCCCGTGGTGATCACCGCTTTGGGAATAAGGGTGTTCGGATTAAAATTCAGTTTCCATTGCGCTGATATAACACCCATCGAGGTCACATCGGAGATTCGGATGGGAAGATCGAACACCTGATTCTGCATGATCGACGTATCGCGGATGGAAAATGCAACGGTGCCTATCTGTGCGGACAATTGCTGCACACACAGGAGCATCATAACAACACTGAGAAAAAAGAAAAATTTCTTCATTGATACATCAATTCAGCATTCATTATTTCAGGAACAACATCTTCTTTGTGCTGGTGTACACATTTCTGCCATTCGCCTGCGCAACGATCTTATACAGATAGACTCCGCTGGAGACTAGTGAATTCGTTTTATCCGTTCCGTTCCATACGATGTTGTGATATCCGGCTTCTTGATCCGCATCTACTAATTGCTTCACTTGTTGGCCAAGCATGTTAAAGACAGAGATCGAAACCCGGCTATCGTTCGGCAATTGATAATTGATGGTTGTTGAAGGATTGAACGGGTTCGGGAAATTCTGTTCCAGCGAATATACTGTCGGCAGAACTGCCGCAGGTTTAACGCTGAGCGTGATCCCGGCGACATCATTCGCATAATCTTTCTCGTTCAGAACGAATTTCTTCATCGTGAAGAGGACGGAACTGCCCTGGATATTCTTGTCATTGAGAGCAAAGGTGAACCTTGCTATATCACCGGTAGTATTAAGCGGCTTCGTCCCGGCCAGCGCAAGATTTGCACGCTCTTTCGGGAAGAATGATGATGACATCATACTGTCCGTCAACGCTGTCGTATTCATACTTTTTGCCGTGACAATAGTGGAATCGAATCCGAGACTCATGGTGATACCGTAGACATTGGACGGTTTGTTAACGGAAACGATCAGATCGTACTCATGTTCCTTCTGTGAAGGAACGATCCTGAATGCGAATGCAGACATCACGGCTTCGGATTGTGAACGTTTCCCCAAACCGGCCGGGAATGTGTTGATCAATCCGACGACATATTGAAGAATGAACGATGCATCGGATGAGGTGATGGAAGAATCTCCGCTCACATTACCGACACGCACCTGCAGCGGCGACAAAGTAATTGCGCCGACCTGATCGCGGAGAATAAGACCCGCATCGAATGAGGTGATGGTCCCGTTTCCGCTGACATCGCCCAGTCTGTTCACGCGGACAAAGAGCGTGTCATTCATCGTCAATGAGCTGTCGCTCACCTGCACAACGAACATGAACATTCCGTTAGCATTCATCGGCGGAATCCACTCAAAATGTCCCGCCGGCGTCAAGGTCACTCCTGGAGGAGCTGTCAAGAGTGAAAAGAAAACAGGTTGTGCATCAGGATCGAACGCCGTATAGTTGAACCGCAATGTATCGAACCGGGCTATCGCCGTATCCTTCGGTGTGGCGATGAAATTTGGAGGATTATTTAAATTCAAAATTGTAATGACCGCTGTATCCAGTACGACAGATCCGAAATCCGTCAGCATTACAATGACTGTTTCAACCCCGGCCTGTGCAAAATTCGGCGTCCATTGCAGCACACCTGCGGAAGAGATGACCATTCCGGGAATCGGTCTCATCAGCATGAATGAGATTGAATCCAGATCCGGATCGGACCCCTCATACGTAAACTGCAGCAGTTGATTCTCGGATATCGTCGTATCGTTCATTACAGCGGTAAAGACGGGGAATCGGTTCATGTTCAACACACTAAAGACAGGACTCATACTATCGTACGCACCGAGCGAATCCATCGCTTTGAATGTAGGATGATAACTGCCCGACTGAGAATAGGTCGGCGTCCAATCGAACACACCCGTCAGTGAATCTACCGTCATACCCGCAGGTGCATTGAAGGCAAAATATTTTATCTGACAGCCGTCCGGGTCGGTTGCATTCAACCCAAATGTTAAATTTTGTCCTTCAAGAACATACATCGTATCCGGAAGCTGTGTCGTGAAGACCGGTGCCAAGTTCACATTATTCACTGTAATTGTGAATGAATGTGTGATAGAACCCAAATACTGTTTGTCGGTTGCGAGAATAGTAATAGGATATGTTCCCTGCTGATAATTATCAGGGGTCCATGTTATCAATCCTGTCACGGAATCGAGCAGCATACCTCCCGGAAGTCCTGATTGAACATAATATTTCACGGTGTTCAGATCAGGATCATCAGCGTGGATGAACGCTGTGTAGGTCACCCCCTCGTTAATGCTAGTATCACTCGGGACGACGGTGAATACCGGTGTGCGGTTGGAATCAACCACCTCAATGATCGTCTGACGGAAATCGCTTGCTCCGGAAGGATCGTACACGTGATAGTTGATAGCGTATTCACCTGACTGCCAGAATGCCGGCGTCCAGGAAACAATACCTGCCCCGGAGTCGAACGTCATACCGACCGGCGTAAAATTGATGGCATAATAGAGAGAGTCGGAATCAGGATCTGATGCATCAAGATCGAGCGTGAAACTCTTCCCTTCTTTAATGAAAGTGGTATCGGGAACACCGGTGATGAATGCCGGAGGTCTGTTCACATTGAAGACAAAAAATTTCTGCTGATGGAGCACACTTGCACCGGAAAGATCATGCACATAGACATCCACAGTATAGAAACCGGACTGAATGAATGACGGCGTCCATTCGATCTTACCTGTCGCGGAATCGATCGTCATACCGGAGGGCGCAGCGCTTAAAGTAAAATTGACCGGTGTAAGATCGGGATCCTGTCCGTTCACATAATAGATGAAAGGATTCCCTTCGGCGGTAATGAATGAATCGGGGAATGCCGAAGTGAAATACGGAAGCTGATTGACGTTGTTCACCGTGATGGTGAACTGATGCTGTGTCGTCTGACCATTCCCGTCATTTGCGGTAACTTCGAACAGATAGGAACCAGCACTGAACATGGAGGGCGTAAAGGAGAATTGTCCAGTGATAGAATCGAGCGACGCTTCGCTTGCCGCAGGATTCATCGTCAAAAAATAATGGACGGTCTGACCATTCGCATCCATTGCAGAAACGGTACGTGTATAGATGTCCCCCTCGTTGATCGTTGTATCTCCCGGTACCGACACAAAAACGGGAGCATAATTCGGGATCGGGTTGACGGTGAGCATTCCCGGTCTGAGGGAACCTCGCTCTGTTTCATTCACGAGGAACATCGTATAGTGCAGCGGCGATGACTGCGGTAAGATCACAGTATTCTTTGAAATGAATTTCAGTTTAAGAAACACTTGTTCGGTCATCAATCCTATCGGTATGGTTGCGGCAATGCCAAGTTTGATAGTGTCGTAGACCTGGTTGGAAGCAATAGACATTCCCGACGTCAGCGTACCATTCTTATCGTACCCGATGAATTTGAACAGCGTCGTGTCATAGGGAATGGATATATCTGCCGAGAGCAATGAGAGCGGAGAATGGAAATTCGAATACAAGATCGGCACAACAGCGGTATCTCCATCCGTAAAAACAGTATTCCCTATTTTGGATGTATACGCATATGCGTTGATCATCTGCATGCTGAAGACACTGAACAGATCCGATGCAGTAATGTGGACATTCGGCGACGGCTGCAATACGATCACACGCGCGTTTATGCTGTCCAACTGTGTAACAGAAACTGCCGGATAACTTGAATTCCATGTATATGGAGCTGTCCCTCCGAATGCTGTGACAATAACTGTGTCGCCGACAGCAAGCGATGATGGTAATCCGCTGATACCGACGCCGGGCGCTGCAGACCCCACTGTAACCACAGCTGCCAAGAGAATAAAGAATCGATTAAAGAATTTCATGCGTGAATTTGTTCCCCCGAGACACAAATGGTTTTAGTATAATCCTTTGAACGCAAGGAATTTCGATAAAGTGATGCACATACAATATGATGGAGACCACATAATTATGAAATCAAGATGCACCCCTCTATTTTGGACAAAATTTGAGGATGAAGGGCTGTTGTTTTGTTCATTTTATCACATTGTGTGATGTGTGGTACAATCATAAATCGTATGAATGAAAAATTGTGAGCAACGGGAAGAGAAAATGTGAAACTGATAATTTCGTCTATTTATTGCAATGGTCAAACAAAAAAATCTTTGGCGATGTCACTGAATAACGGTGCGGCCAGATCTTTTTCAGAGATGACCGGTGACGGTACGCGCCAGTCGATCTGTAAGGAAGGATCGTTGAACCGGATGGCGCGCTCGTGCGGTTTGGAATAATAATTGGTACATTTGTAATGGAAGACCGCTCGCTCGGAGAGGACGGAGAATCCGTGAGCAAATCCCGGCGGTATCCACAACTGTGCGCTGTTCTCATCCGAAAGTTCCACCGCGAAGTATTGACCGAACGTTGGGGAACCGAATCGGATATCCACCGCTACATCGATCACTTTTCCCGACAAGACCTTGCACAATTTTCCCTGCGCAAATTCTCCTACCTGATAGTGCAGACCGCGGATCGTTCCTTTTACAGATTCGGAGACATTGTCCTGTACAAATTCCGCATCACCGCAGATCTCAGCGTACCGTTTTTTGCTGAACGCTTCAAAAAAATATCCGCGCTCATCGTGCAGTACGTTCGGGTAAATGACGGTGACTCCGCTGAGAGGACTGTTCTGAACATTCATATTATTCTTCGTTGAGGATTCGTTCGAGATACGTGCGGTATGCAGACCGCGGGATTGCATTGATGGTCTGTTCAAATTGTTCTTTATTGATGAAGTTCATCAGATACGCGATCTCTTCAAGGCATGCTACTTTGAGTCCCTGACGGTCCTCGATCACGCCGAAGAAATTGGATGCCTGCAGCAGCGCTTCCGGCGTACCGGTATCGAGCCACGCAACACCGCGGCCGATCTTTTCCACCTGGAGCGTTCCCGCATTGAGATACGTGTTATTCACATCCGTAATCTCCAGTTCGCCGCGCGGTGATGGTTTGATGTTCTTGGAAATTTCTACCACAGAATTGTCATAGACATATAATCCGGGAACGGCAAAATTGGATTTTGGGTATTTCGGTTTTTCTTCGATGGATATCGCTTTGCCGGACTTGTCAAACTCCACTACACCGTACCGGTCCGGATCGTTCACACGGTACCCGAAGATGGTCGCACCGCTTGAGCGTTTCAACGCATTGTAAAAGAAATCGAGTTGACCGTAAAAGATGTTGTCGCCGAGAATGAGCGAGACCGGATCATTGCCGATGAACTGTTCGCCGAGAATGAACGATTCCGCAATACCGTTCGGAGCGGACTGAAGCACGTAGCGGATATTCACGCCGAGATGAGAACCGTCACCGAACAACGTCTGATACATCGGGATCGTCTCTTTGTTCGAGACGATCAGAATATCCTTGATCCCGCCGAGCATCAGGATCGATACAGGATAATAGATCAACGGTTTATCGTAAATGACCGTGAGTTGTTTACTGTATACTTTGGTGATAGGATACAGCCGAGTTCCAGAACCGCCGGCAAGAACGATGCCTTTCATGGGATTTCCCTTAGGGTAAAATTAATGGAATGAATATAAGCAACTTTTCAGCAGAAGAAAAAGAGAAGATTACTGAACGGCGTACGTTGAACGAATATGAAGCGAGATCCGATCGATGAGCTTATTCATTGCGGTGAGGTGTTCGCGGACCTTTGCGGAATTCCGTTCCGTCGCCCATTGTTCCATAACAACGCATGCCTGTCTGATCTGTTCCACACCAATATTGGCAGAAGAACCTTTCAGTTTGTGCGAATTCTCGTAGATCGATTGAAAATTGTCTTCTTGGTGTGCCGAAAGGATATCCAGCGGATATTGTTTGAGATCTTCAAGGTAGAGTGTAAGCAATTCGGTCAGCAGACTCTCGTCGCCGATCTCCATGATCTGCTCGATGCGGACGGGATCGATCACCATCGCAGAAACATCCATATTTGTTGTTATCGGTGACGGAGAAACGGAAGCATTAATCCATTTTACAATCAGCATTTCAATATCCTGCTGTTTGAT
>CAIVNT010000061.1 GCA_903907305.1 uncultured Ignavibacteriota bacterium | reverse complement strand
TTGTTTGAAAAATTCCGTAAAACTTCCGCCGGATAATTCTTCGCAGACAGTTCTCAGATCGTTGTTGGTAAATCCTTTTGTCAGCGGAAAACGTTTGAACATTATTCTCATTACTTCTTCCAACGAGTGTTTGTTCTTGCTCCGTTGACGGATCTCAAGATCAAGGATAAGGCTCACCTGCGACCCTTTCCCGTAATAATCGCTTTCAGCATTCTGGGAATTCTGCCTACCGCGCCAATATTTTATCCACGCATCAAAGCTTGCATCGGCAAGCGGCTGGATGGTGTTTCCGAACCGTGCGCGCTCGTTGTTGACCATTCCGGTGATGATCTCCAGATACGTCTTTGCATCCGAATGGCCTGTCCGCAGCAGGATGAGGTCGTCAAAATAGGATGTGGTCCCTTCGCTGACCCAAAATTCTTCAGCATAATTCTCTTTGGAGAAATCATACGGCGCGATCGCCTTAGGACGAAGCTGCTTCACATTCCATGTGTGGAAGTATTCGTGTGACGCGAGTCCGAGAAAGCCTTTGTATGTTCCGGGATTGGCAAATACGAACGGACGCACACCCATGATCGTGGAATTGATATGTTCGGTCCCGCCGCCGGCATTGGGCTGACAGTGGATCATGAAAATATATTTTTTGTAAGGAAGCTCTCCCCAGAAATCTTTGTTTGCAATGACGATCTTGGTAAAGTCCGTGATGAGTGAATCGCTCTCCCAATTTCCTTCGCCGAAGATGCTGATGGTATGCTTCTTGCCATCCACATAAAAATCAAAATCGTGCTGATGACCGATCTCCAATGGACAGTCGCCGAAGTATTCAAATGTCGGAGCGGTAAAAGTGAACGGTTTTCCGGAAACGTCCTCGAGTCCCGTGGTGACTTTCCAATCGCGGTAGGGGGTGACCGTCAATTCCACCGGCAGATTCTTTCTCTCTTCCACATACATAAAGACGGATAAGGGATCCACGAATGCATGTTCGCTATTCAGTTCCCTTGTTCGCATGTTGAATTCATTGGCAAACACTTTATAGCGCGCGGTGACGGAGTGTGAAGATCCGTTCTCAATTCTCCAAGTATCTTTGCTTACTTTTTTAAAGGAGAGAGATTTACCCTTGTCGTCCATGGCAGAGAATTCCTGCACGCCGCCTGCAAAGTCCAAAATCATATACCGGCCGGTCCGCCAAGCAGGCATATGCAGTTCCAAAATTTTCTTGCTGTGTTGTTCGATGCGGATCTCCACTTCAAAGAGGTGCGAGTCCGGATTCGGCATGGATAGCGAATAATAGACGGAAGGCTGTGCATATGTCATAACAGAGAGGAGAAAGAGGTAAACGAAGTGAGACTTCATGAAAGATAATGATCGGTGATAATTATTGAATTGGGATAATCTACCAAAAGAGATTTTCCATCGCAAGCGGAAATACACAAGAAAAAACAGTTGACAAACAAAAGGGGCTTCTCTATATTTGTACACCAAATATCATTTAAATACAAGGAGCAACAAGTATAGATCTTTTGTTAAAGGTTGTAGGTCAGCACCGGTTTTCATGACACCTTTAACGCTTATACTCGTTGCATTTTTATGTACCGAACGTGAAGGTGTCACTGCAGCTCACAGTTCGGTTTTTTATTTTATGACGAAAAAAATAATCCTTACCATCGCTCTCTGTTTCTCAGCATTGTCCTCTCAAAATATGCCGGGCACTTCCGACGTGACAGTGCTGGAATCGAATGACCGGGGGATAACACTGGAATTCCGTCCTCAATATTCCGACAGGACGAAACTATCCGGAGCTGGAGCGGGATATGACATTCCTCAGTTCAAGAACAGTATTCCTTCCGCAGCGAACAATGCGGGAAAAGAGGATGTACGTGTTCGAGTATTATCACTGGCACTGCCGTCTTACAAGGGAAACACTCTGTCCGTAACAGCGTCCGATTTTGAGACAATTAATTCTTTCTCTCTTGCTCCCGTTCCGAATGTGGAAGCAGTCGATCAGATGGGCTCCGCAAAATTTTCGTATGCACCAAATTTTACCGCGCAACAGGAGTTTTTCCCGAAGACGATAGCCCAGATCTCCGGGATTGGTCTGGTCAAAGGGATCCTCACCGGAAATGTGGTGATCGCTCCGTATCAATATCAGCCGTCGACCAAAACATTAAAGCGGTATTCACGGATCGTTGTGCATGTGGACTATGGCGCGAAAGAGGTCGCCGCCGATCTGAGCGGCAACATGGAATGGGCGAGAGCATCACTATTGAATTTTTCTGTGGTAGGACAGTGGGGCTCTGCGGTTCGGATGCAGAAAACAACTGCAGTCAATTCCGTTCTCTCTTCAGGGACATGGGTGAAAATGGAAGTGGTAGAGGACGGAATGTATAAGATCAGCGCAAGCTACCTTCGCGCGGTCGGCATAGAACCTTCATCGCTTTCCTCTATTACCGATGTGAAAGTTTTCGGTGCGGACGGACGGAACATTGCGGAGAATGTCGGAGCGGCAAGACCTGCCGACCTGCCGCAGGTGGCGGTGGAATATGTGGACAAGAATTCAAATTCAAAATTCGACTCCGATGATTATCTGCTGTTCTATGGACAAAGTGTGAACGGATGGTCCTATGATCCTGCGAATCAGAGATTCACCGATTACGTGAATCCCTACACCTTCAGCAATTATTATTTCCTTTCCGTCGGTTCATCCGTTCCGATCCGTACTATTCCG
>CAIVNT010000060.1 GCA_903907305.1 uncultured Ignavibacteriota bacterium | reverse complement strand
CGTTTTGGAAAGGAAGAGATACAGGATTCAAATCGTACAGGATAAAGATCTTTGAACGTTTCCCGCGGACAGGAATTCCGGATATCTTTGAATCCCTTTCCGATTACGAAGATTACATTAAACTGCTGATCAAAACGAACTGCATCGACAATCCGAAGCGCGTGTGGTGGGATATTCGTCTTCATCCGTTCTTTGATACGCTTGAATGGAGAGTCTGCGATATTCCGATGCGCGTTGATGAAACGATCGCGCTTGCAGCGTTGATGCAGGCGGTAACGGCAAAATTGTACAAATTGTTCAAGCAGAATCTCGGTTTCAGGATCTACAAGACTAGACTGCTGAATGAGAACCGCTGGCGTGCAGCCCGGTACGGAATTCAGGGAAAACTGATCGACTTCGGAAAGCAGGAAGAAGTTCCGCTGGTGGACCTTGTAGAAGAATTGCTGGAATTTGTTGATGATGAAGTGGATGAACTCGGCAGCCGCAACGAGATCAACTACATCCGTGAGATATTGAAAATGGGGACCGGTGCCGACCGGCAACGAAAAGTCTGGCAAGAGACGAACGATATCAACGCGGTGGTTGACCTTATCATCAAAGAAACAGTGATGGGTCTGGAATAAATAGTGTACTATACCAACAAGAACATCACCGCGAAGACACGTGATCATAATATATTTTATTTGAAATATTTTGTGCTTTAGTGCTTTTGTGGTGAACTTTGTAATTATTAGAAGGGTAATTGTTTGAGCACTGAGATCTCGTCGATCGAATTCGACACAGAATTGAGTAATGGAGCACGGAATGCCGTCCGTGATTGTCTGCGGCTAAAACCGAATGAACGGATCACCATCATCACGGACAGGGAATGTGCGGAGATCGCTGCATCACTCGTTCATGAGATCGAGAAGATCGGTTCGGAACATAATGTTTTTGTGATGGAAGATTATGCGGAGCGCCCTTTAAAAAATATGCCGCAGACGATCCTGGATGATTTGGGACGATCACAAGTAAGCATCTTCGCGGCGATCACGCAGACCGGTGAATTGGGTTCGCGCATCCAGATGACCAGCGTTGTCAATACGAATAAGATCCGCCACGGCCACATGGTGAATATCAATAAACAGATCATGATGGAAGGGATGTGCGCTGATTTCATTGAAGTGGACCGGATCAGCCAGCGTCTTGTTGAGAAAGCACGTGCGACAAAAGTGATCAAAGCGAAAACACCGGCCGGAACCGATTTTGTTGCCGAACTGTCGCCGCATCTGAAATGGCTCAAGACGAGCGGCATCATCTCTCCCGACAAATGGGGGAATCTTCCCGGCGGCGAGATCTTTACGTCGCCGAATAATACGAACGGACTGTTCGTGGTGGATGGCGTAGTTGGTGATTATCTCTGCCAAAAATGGGGTGATATCCAAAAGCATCCGCTGTTCATTGAAGTTGTGGAGAATAGGATCAAGACCGTTGAATGTTCGAATAAAGAACTGCTCAAAGAGTTCATGGATTACACCCACACTGATGAGAACAGCGACCGTGTCGGCGAATTTGCAATTGGGACCAATATCGCTTTGAAGAGCATCATCGGTCATATCCTGCAGGACGAGAAATTTCCCGGGATCCATATTGCGTTCGGACATCCGTACGCAGACCATACGGGACAGAACTGGGTCTCCACCACGCATATCGACTGTGTCGGACGAAATTTCGATATCTGGATGGACGACATTCAGATCATGGAAAAAGGGAAGTTCATCTTCGAGAATTTTTGACCACCAACCGGATCCCTGTCCTTCGCGGCGGGGATCCTACTTTTCTATGATACCTGAGATTCGAAAACATTTGAATGCAGAATATACTGATGCCAAGTATCAGTCATTCGTGCATGAACTCAATTCAACGTATCAATATCCGACTGATTTCCGTCCTGCCGAAACACCGATCTTCCTGACGAGAGATGTGAAACGTCAGCTGGTTGAAGCGTGCGGTGAGATCGTTGCGCAGCTTCAGACAGCGGAATTTACGCGTCATTCTACAACAGCTATTCCAAACGGACTCTCGGTTCCGAACGAAACGCCGCATCCAACTTTTCTTCAGATCGATTTCGGCATTTGCAAAGATGTGCACGGAAATTTCATTCCTCAATTGATCGAGCTGCAGGGATTTCCATCACTCTATGGCTACCAGGCATTTTTGAATGATACGATACGGAAACATTTTGCGATCCCGCCGGCATATGGTGCATCGTTCAACGGATTCGTCCGCCAAACTTATGAACATCTCCTGCGCGACGTGATCGTTGCCGATGCTGATCCCAAACTCGTTGTTCTTCTCGAGATCGAGCCTGAACAGCAGAAGACACGGATCGACTTTGCCGTTATGGAAAGGATGCTTGGCATCAAGATCCTCTGTCTGACAAAAGTGAAGAAACGCGGGACCAAGTTGTTCTATTCTGAGAACGGCCTCGACATACCGATCGAACGGATATACAACCGAGTGATCTTCGATGAATTGGAGAGAAAGCAAGTTCAATCCGAGTTCAAATTTACGGATGAAGTGGATGTCCGTTGGGTCGGTCATCCCAACTGGTATTTCAGGATCAGTAAACACACATTACCGTTTCTGAAAAGCCGATACGTTCCTGAATGCCGCTTTTTGAGTGATGTAAAAGAGTATCCTGCCGATCTTCAGAATTACGTGTTGAAGCCGTTGTATTCATTTGCCGGTCTCGGTGTTGATATTGATGTCACAAAAGAGAAGCTCGATGCTATCAGCGATCGTTCTCAATATCTTCTGCAGAGGAAAGTGGAATATGCCGAACTGATCCAAACACCGGATGGATTCTCGAAAGCGGAAGTCCGCATGATGTTCGTCTGGCAGGAGAAACCGATTCTCGTGAAGAATCTCGTCCGATTAAGCAAAGGCCGGATGATGGGAGTTGATTTCAACAAGAACAAAACCTGGGTCGGTTCAACAATAGCGTATCACGAACCGATCTGAATTATTCTTATGGCAAGAAAGAAAACACAAATATTGTATATAAAGAATATGGTCTGCGACCGCTGCATTCGCGTGGTGAGGGACGAATTACTAAAACTCGGACATGATGTCCGGTCCGTTGAACTTGGCGAAGTTGTCCTCGGCGGACAGCCTCCCAAAGGTACAATGTTGGAATTGAAGCAGATGTTGACAGTGAACGGATTCGAACTGATCGAAGATAAGAATGTGAAATTGATCGAATCCGTCAAGTCTGCCATCATCCGGTTCGTCCATCACCATCATGATGTCTCTCCTCTCAAAATGAATTATTCCGAATATATCTCCCGGAACGTTGGGAAGGAGTATCATTCAGTAAGTTCTCTCTTTTCTTCTGTGGAGAATGTGACGATAGAGCAATACATCATCAAACAAAAGATCGAACGTGTGAAGGAACTGTTGAAATACGAAGAGCGCTCTCTCAGCGAAATAGCAGACAGCATGGATTACAGCAGTGTACAGCATCTTTCAAATCAATTTAAGACAGTGACAGGATTTACCCCCACACAATTCAAGAAACTCACCCCTCATCAGCATGCCGTCCGCCGTATTTCCATCGATAAAGTGTAAATTGCTCCGTTCCTAATTCTACACATCTTTTCCCGTAAAATGTAAACCTTTTGCCGCTGCATCTCCGTAAATTTGTCAAACACCAATGAGGAGAAATTATATGAAAAACAGCACGATCACAATCAACGGTATGACCTGCGGTCATTGCGCAATGGCAGTGAAAAAAGAGCTTACAAAGATCGACGGCGTGACGGTGAATGCAGTGAATGTCGGTACTGCCGATATTTCATTCGATGAAACAAAAGTAACGGAATTAATACTTACTTCCGCGGTTGAAGAGGCAGGGTATTCTGTCATTTCAATGCAATAATAAACAGATGACTGTCTCTCCAGTGGTCACTGCCACAAAGAGATGACGGTCATCGTAATCTGAGATCATTATGGAAACAACAATTCAAACTCTGACACTTCCTGTCGAAGGGATGACCT
>CAIVNT010000059.1 GCA_903907305.1 uncultured Ignavibacteriota bacterium | reverse complement strand
GGAATCTGCATTGCGTTTTTCCTCCTCAATCGACCTCGATAAAACCTTATATCAGGAAGATATCCAGGGAAGCATCGCACATGTAGAAATGCTTTCCGCATGCAAGATCATCTCCGGCGAAGAATCCCGGCGAATTCGATCCGCACTGAAAGAGATCCTTGTCGAGATCGAGACCGGCAAACTTGATCTGTCCTGGGATAAAGAAGATATCCACATGGCCATTGAACAGCGATTGATCCAAAAAGTTGGACCGATGGGCGGCAAACTGCATACAGGCCGCAGCAGGAATGATCAGGTTACACTCGATGAACGGTTATATCTACGCTCAGCAATCATCGAAATAAAGAAACTTGTTGCACAATTTCAACGCGTGTTGTTGTATAAATCCGAAAAATACTTCGGCACCATCATGCCCGGATATACCCATCTTCAGCGGGCGCAGCCGGTATATCTCTCCCACCATCTACTGGCATATATCTCCATGATGGAACGGGATTATGAACGATTATCTGATTGTTACAAACGTGTCAACCGGCTTCCGCTCGGTGCTGCCGCGCTGGCAGGGACAAGTTTCCCCATCGACAGAACAATGGTTGCAAAAAAACTAGGGTTCGACTCCGTTTTGGAAAACAGTATGGATGCTGTCGCTGACCGTGATTATATTATCGAATTTGTTTCCGTATGTTCTACTGTAATGATGCATCTGAGCCGCTTATCGGAAGAACTCGTTTTATGGACATCGCAGGAATTCAATTTCGCTAAGATCGATGATGCCTATACTACCGGAAGCAGTATCATGCCGCAGAAAAAGAATCCAGATATGGCGGAATTAACGCGCGGGAAAGTTGGGCGGGTCTACGGTGATCTGATGAACATTCTTACGATGATGAAGGGTCTCCCCCTTGCGTACAACAGGGATATGCAGGAAGACAAATTACCACTTTTCGACGCAGTGAATACCACGCGCGAATGTGTCTATATCGTCACTCACATGATGATCCACACAAAATTCGATAAGATACGGTTCGAAGAGGAATTGAAGAATGATTTTCTCACGGCGACTGAAATAGCTGATTATCTGGTCAAATTACATATCCCGTTCCGAGAGGCTCATTCTATTACAGGAAAGATCGTAGGGTATTGCATGGAACACGGCATTTCTCTCTCCCAATTATCATTGAAAGAACTGCACAAATTCTCTCCGAAATTCAGTGAAGATGTCTTCCTATTACTGGATCCGCACAATTCCATCGAGCATAAGAAATCTGCCGGCAGTACGGCACCGAATGAAGTAAAGAAACAGATCGTGCATTGGACGAAAATATTGAAACAGAAAAAGAATCATTGATCTCCGGTTAAAATATCGGAATTCATTCCGCGTTTTTAATGAATCCCCTTTGCCTGCCCGCCGTCGACAAGCATATTTGTCCCGTTGATGTATGCTGCTCTTTCGGATGCAAGAAAAGCTATAACATCACCAATCTCTTCCGGTTTCCCCATCCGACCAATGGGAATATTTTTCGCACTTTCCTGAAGATATTCTTCCAGTTTCAGGTTCTGTTCTTTGGATCGGAGTGCGCCAAGCTCCAACTGACGCTGAGTGAGAACATTTCCGGGACAAACAGTATTTATCGTAATGCCATGTTTTCCGTATTGGTTCGCAAGGAGTTTGGTAAGCCCTAATATCCCTGGACGAAGGGTCGAAGAGATCATCAAATCATCAATGGGCTGTTTGGCAGAAAGAGAAACTATTGAGATAATTCTTCCCCAACGTTTTTCTTCCATCACAGGAAGGAAGGAACGTGTCATACGGATCATGCTCATCATCGTAAGATTGAACCCACGCTCCCATTCCGAATCCGGCAGTGATGTTATTGTACCAGTCGGAGGTCCGCCGGCATTGTTCACAAGAATGTCGATAGTCCCGAAATGCTTGAGAGCAATTTTGACCGCAGCGTCGATCTCTTCAGGTTTAGTTACGTCCGCGGTAAGAGGGATAACCTCGACACCGGTTGCACTTCGAATTTCATCGGCAGTTGCATTGATAGACTGTACATTACGTGAGCAGATGACCAGTCTTGCACCTTCTTTTGCCAACGACAATGCAGCCGCTTTTCCGATTCCCTGGCTGGATGCGGAGACAAATGCGACTTTATTTTTTATACCAAGATCCATAGTATATTGTTCGGATATGCTTAGTTGCTAACAATCGATTGTCACGATCTCTTTCTGGAATTCATCCCCAAGCAGGATCACTTCTCTGTTCTTCGAAATATAAACATCAATCTCCAGGCGAATACCAAATTCCCCGGGAAGATAAATCCCCGGTTCAATTGAAAAACATGTCTCAGGAATGATTTCACGAACATCCATCGTTTCAAAATTGTCAATATGAGCACCGTTGCCATGCACCTCTTCTCCGATGTTATGACCGGTTCGGTGAACGAAATACTGTCCATATCCACGGTCTACAATATGCTTGCGGGTTACATCGTCAACATCGCAGCCTCGGACCTTTCGTCCCGCCGCGAATTCTATTTTCAGATATTCTACAGCGGCATCACGCGATCCCTTAACAATGTCGAATACATCCTGATATTTTTTTGGTACTTTTTCCCCTGCATATCCTACCCATGTAAAATCCGCATAGACCGCTCCCGTTTTTTTCTTCTTCGCCCACCAGTCTATCAGGATATAATCCCCTTGCTTTATGACTGAGCTTTGTTCAGCGCTGGGATCATAATGCGGATTGGCACCGTTGCCATTCACCGAACAATTTGCCGGTGCATACGTGGTGAGATCGTGCGCTTCGAATTCCTTCATGATCAATTGTTGCACGTCATATTCAGTAACCGCAGTATTCTTTTTCAGGTTATCACCGATAAAAGCAAATGCTTTGTGGATGATGCGAAGCAGTATGTTTGCCGTATCCTGCGCATCGTGATATTGTTCATCAGTCCATCGGGCCTCAAAGAATTGGACGATATCACCGGAGGAGACAACGTCAACGCCAAATGACCGAATAAATTCGAGTGTCCCGGCATCCACTTTGGACAGATAAGGAATATCATTATTTGGAGAATATTCCATGCAGATGGTTTTAGCGCCGAATAATAACGATTGAACTCCTTCATGCAGTGATTTCCAAGTGTTATAAATAATCTTTTCACCCGGCAGATGGTCCAGATCATATTGCTCAATACTGTGTACCAATTTTTTGGGAGATCCTGTTACCGGAACGTAGTAGAAATAGCGGCGGGAAGACAACTTTCCCAATTGCATCCCCAATATCTTCGATGCAAACTGATTGTTGTTCCTGAAATTATAGATCAGCCAACCGTCAAGATTGTACTCTTTTAGTTTCTGTTGGATCTCTCCAACATTCAAAGTGAACGACATAATTGAAACCCTTTCATTTTCTGAAATATAGAAAATAAAAAACCCTCAGCCAAGTTATTTGACCGAGGGTTCAAAAATGAAAACAGTGTCAAGGTTTGAAACCTTGACACTGTTCACTGTGAATCTAGTACATATCACCCATTCCGCCGCCCGGAGGCATTGCGGGGCCCGATTTTTTCTCTTCCGGTCTCTCAACGATTGTTGCTTCCGTTGTGAGGAGCAGTGAAGCAACGCTGGCTGCATTTTCAACAGCAACTCGGCTCACCTTTGTCGGATCGATGACGCCGGCTTTGATCAAATTCTCATATACCTCTGTGAGAGCATTGAAACCGAAATCATCTTTACCGGCCTTCACTTTGTCCACAACCACAGAACCGTCAAGACCGGCATTCGCTACGATCTGGCGAAGCGGTTCTTCCAGTGCACGGCGGAGGATCTGAACACCGGTTGCCTGATCGGCATTGGCGGTTTTCACATCATTCAGTGCATCGATCGCGCGGAGCAGAGCAACACCGCCGCCGGGGACGATACCTTCTTCCACTGCAGCACGTGTTGCATGCAATGCATCTTCAACGCGCGCTTTCTTTTCTTTCATTTCAACTTCAGTGGATGCGCCAATCTTCAATACAGCGACTCCGCCGGAAAGTTTTGCAAGACGTTCCTGCAGTTTCTCTTTATCATAATCGGATGTTGTTTTCTCCACCTGCGATTTGATCTCTGCGATACGTTTTTTGATATCTTCTTTTGTTCCGGCACCCTCAACGATGGTCGTATTGTCTTTGTCGACAACGATCTTCTTAGCAGTTCCGAGATATGCCAGCGTTGCGCTCTCCAGTTTGTAACCTTTTTCTTCGGAGATCACCTGTGCACCGGTAAGGATCGCGATATCTTCGAGCATCGCTTTGCGACGATCGCCGAATCCGGGAGCCTTCACTGTTACGACACGCAATGTGCCGCGGAGCTTGTTCACAACCAATGTTGCAAGTGCTTCGCCTTCTACTTCTTCAGCGATGATCAGGATCGAACGGCCGGATTGCGCCATTTTTTCGAGGATCGGAAGAAGGTCCTTCATAGCGCTGATCTTCTTATCGTGGATCAGGATGAATGGATTCTCAAGTTCTGCTTCCATTGTATCGGCGTTGGTCACGAAATACGGGGAGAGATAACCGCGGTCGAACTGCATACCTTCAACAACATCAACAGTCGTTTCGGTCCCTTTTGCTTCTTCAACGGTGATCACACCGTCTTTGCCAACCTTTTCCATCGCATCGGCGATCAAATTACCGATCGTCGGATCGTTGTTCGCGGAAATTGTACCCACCTGTGCGATCTCTTTTTTACCATCGACTGGTTTGCTCATCGCTTTCAATCGTTCAATAACTTTGGTCACGGCAAGATCGATACCACGTTTCAGATCCATAGGATTTGCACCGGCAGTAACGTTCTTCAAACCTTCACGCACGATCGCTTGAGCAAGAACTGTGGCCGTTGTTGTTCCGTCACCGGCAACATCCGATGTTTTGGAAGCAACTTCACGAACCATCTGCGCACCCATATTCTCGATCGGATCTTGCAGTTCGACTTCTTTCGCTACCGTGACACCGTCTTTAGTGATGGTCGGAGCACCAAATTTCTTTTCAATGACAACATTACGGCCTTTCGGACCGAGTGTCACTTTTACTGCATTTGCCAATTGATCGACACCGCGTTTCAAACCGGCTCGCGCATCGAACTCAAACGTAATTATTTTTGCACCCATTGTTTATTCTCCTAAAATTAAATTAACAGATTCAGATGATGATTATTTCGGCATGATCGCGAAAACATCGCTTTCACGCATGATCAAAACTTCTTGTCCGTCCACAGAAACTTCTGTACCAGAATATTTTCCGTACAGAACTTTATCGCCAACTTTGACTTCCATCGGAATTTTTTTGCCTTCTTCC
>CAIVNT010000058.1 GCA_903907305.1 uncultured Ignavibacteriota bacterium | reverse complement strand
GCGTATGCAATGGTGAAAGTGATCGATCTCCGGGAGCGTCTGCATCTTCGTGAAAAATCATACCTGGAACAGCAGCATCATATTGAACTGAAAGAGACCCAGATCCAGACGCTGCATGAGGTGATCATGACCCTGAAGCACGAGATCAACAATCCTCTCGCCATCATTTTGGGATATACACGTCTGCTGAAGAAGAAGGTGACCGATCCCGACTCCGTCAAACGGATCGATGAGATCGAGGTCGCCTCACAGAGGATCAATCATGCACTGAAGGAATTTTCCGTTGCACGGGTCTATGAGACCGCCGAATCTCCCGTGGGGAATCTCGTAGAACTGTCAAAATATCCCTCCGAAAAGAAAGAATGACCCTTCACGAACGCTGGATGAAATACGCACTCCGCGAAGCGGAGCGTGCATTCGAACATGACGAAGTTCCGGTCGGTGCCGTCATTGTCCACAAAAACACCATCATCGCAAAAGGATATAATCAGGTCGAAATGATGCGCGATCCCACCGCGCATGCGGAGATGATCGCATTGACCGCAGCGGCGGCTCATGTGGAAAATAAATTTCTCAAGGATTGTGTGCTTTATGTAACGATGGAACCGTGTCCCATGTGTGCCGGAGCGATCGTCCTGTCACGGATACCGACCATCGTGTTTGGATGCTATGATCCGAAAATGGGCGCGAGCGGAAGCGTGATGAATGTAACGGAGAACAAGAAACTGAACCATCAGGTGCATGTCATCGGAGGTGTGCTTGACGCAGAGTGCGGGGGATTGGTGAAAGAATTTTTCGAAAAGATCCGCAAGAAGAATTGAAAAAAAACTTTCCGCACCTGCCCGCTGTCTCTTTGGCGGGAATAATACGAATAAACACAAAGTTAATTTATTACATCTTTGTGACTTTGTGTGTGGCTCTGCCGCCTCATATTATTTAAACGAGCGGCACCTCGTAAAAATATTCCTGAAGTCGGGAGTCTCGCCTTTGTGTTAATGCGGAGTTTCCGCCAAAAGATAAAGCATGGCGGGTAAACGTTCACCATGACTTTACTATTATTATCCGCGTAAATCCCTGCCCGCCGTCTTTGTGGCGTGCGTCTTTTTCCGCCTGATCCGTGTACGATTGTGTCGTTGAGGTTTGAAGGACTCCTTCTGAACAGACTTGTTCTAATATCAAGGAGAAAAGAAAAGGGCGGACGAACCGTCCGCCCTACATTTATTCTATCCGTGTTAATCCGCCGTATCCGTCTGATCCCTGCCCGACTACGTCGTTCAGGCGGGCGTGTTCCATTGGAATGCATCGTAGCATTAGATGGCAATTCCGTCCTTCAGTTTCTCCGCTCTGTCCGCAAGTCTCAAAGCCTCGATCATCTCATCAATATCACCGTCAATGAACCGGTCCAGATTGTACAGCGTCAATGCGATGCGGTGATCGGTCACGCGGTTCTGCGGAAAATTATACGTCCGCACTTTATCACTCCTGTCGCCGCTGCCGACCAGGGATTTGCGTGAGGCGGCCTGTTCATTCTGTTGTTCCTGCAGTTTCATCTCATACAATTTTGACCGGAGCATCTTCATTGCCCGCTCGCGGTTCTGAAATTGTGAACGCTCCTGCTGGCATGCCACGATAATGCCGGAAGGTTTGTGTGTGATACGGACGGCGGTTTCCACTTTGTTCACATTCTGCCCGCCGGGACCGCTGCTCCGGAACGTATCCCATTCCAGTTCCGACGGGCTGACCTCAATGATGATAT
>CAIVNT010000057.1 GCA_903907305.1 uncultured Ignavibacteriota bacterium | reverse complement strand
TGATCGAAACGAAAGGATTGAATTGCCGGCCATGTGCGATCCACGGCGGAAAGAGTTGTCCCATCGGAACATTTGTCTGTATGAAGAACATTGAAGCGGAAACAGTATACAGAAAAGTAGAACGTCTGCTAGCCACAGTCTAGTCCGCGCAGTGTGCGGACTAGACCATTTCCCTAAAATTCCGTAGAACTTCCCGTCGATAACGAATCCGCAGTAAGGTGCAGGTCGCATTGTGTCGGAGGATATTTTGAGTTGAAGATATCGGTGATCTTGACAGGACAGAATTGTGTTGCAAGTTTTTTCGTTTCTGCACAGATCGTGTCGCGTTCGACACCATTCGGTATCTTGAAATACGGCTCTGTGATTGGTATGGTCTTGTCTTCATACACATATTTCATGAACCGTCCGAAAAGAGGAGCAGCTGCGCGTCCGCCTTGACCATCTGCTGAATTGAATGTGACGGACTGATCGTCAAAGCCGACCCACATTCCTGCGGCGAGTTGCGGTGTGAATCCCACGAACCACGCATCGGTATAATCCTGCGTTGTTCCCGTTTTTCCGGCGGCGGGGTAATGGAAGAAATTCCTGATACGCGCACCGGAACCGAGCGGATTATTGATGACATCTTCCATCATGTTCGTCATGATGTATGCCGTTTCTTTGCTCAAAACTTCTTTCTTCTCGGGGAAATTCTCTTCGATCACATTGCCGTCCTTATCCTCGATCTTTAGAATGGAATTCGGTTCGACCAGTACACCTTCGTTCGCAAACACTCCGAATGCGGAGGTCATTTCTAATGGTGTCACTTGCGCCGTTCCCAGAGCGATGGATTCATACGGGGGAATTGGGGATTTGATCCCCATACGCTTTGCATATTCCACCACTTCTTCTTTCGGAGCGATCTCCATAATGGCACGGACGGCAACAAGATTCAGTGACCGGATAATCGCATTGCGCAATGTAGACTTCCCTCCGACATCTCCTTCAAAATTTCCCGGTGTCCAGCGAGTACCGTCCGCCATTTCAACCGTCACCGGCTGATTGAGAAGTTCATACGTCGGGGGGAATCCATTATCGATCGCGACAGTATAGACGAATGGTTTGAACGCTGAACCGGGCTGCCGGCGGATCTGTGTGACGTGATTCAATCCGTACCGGAACGTGCGGAAATTCCTTCCGCCGACCATCGCACGGATGCCGCCTGTCTTCGGATCGATCGCAACGAATCCGACTTCGATGGACTGCCAGATCGCTTTGATCGAATCAATGAAAGCAGGATCACTTTTCAGTGCAGTGAGGATGCTGTCTTTATTCGCGAATTGTCGGTAGAGAATAGATTGGTGTGCGGCATGATCGAGTATTTTTTCGAGCAGCACCGGTTTCCGGTTCCAGTTCCAGATCTTGTTGAATTGTTCCTGTTTTTCGGCAAGATGCTCTTCTACAGCGCGGTTCGCATACCGCTGCATTCGACTGTCCAGCGTGGTGTAGATCGAAAGTCCTTCTTTATAAATGTTGAATCCGTATTTTTCCGCCTTGTCCCGCATCTGCTGACGGATATATTCCACGAAATGCGGAGCGAGTCCGAGCGGTGCTTCTTCGTTCGTTGTGAAGGTCATCGGTTCGGATTTTACTTTTTCCGCCTGCGCGCTTGAGAGACGTCCGGACTGGACCATCAATGCCAAGACCAGATCACGTCTTGCGAATGAACGTTCCGGATGTTTCTGCGGATCATAATACGCGGGTCCGTTCAGGATTGCTACGAGCATTGCGGATTCGCCGAGGGAAAGTTCCATCACCTGTTTCCCGAAATAGACACCGGCAGCAGCAGAGATACCATAGACGCTTCGTCCGAAATAGATCTCATTCAGATACATTTCCAGAATTTCTTTTTTTGTAAAATTCTTTTCGATCTGCACCGATGTGAAGAATTCCCTGAACTTCCGTGTTGCTTTATCGAAGGCATTCTCATCCGCACGCTGGAAACTGTACAAATTTCTTGCGAGCTGCTGGGTGATGGTGCTGGCACCCTCTTTCAGACGCAGATAGAATATATTCTTTATCATCGCGCGGAGAAAACGCCATGGTGTGACCCCCCAATGATCGTAGAAGTTCTTGTCTTCGGTTGATATGAGAGCATCGATCACGCTTTGCGGAATGGAATCGTACGAAACGTACGAACGGTTCTTCGTGGAATAGAATGTTGAAAGAACTTCGCCGTCGATGGAATAGACCTTCGTGGCAAGTTCGGGTTTCGGATTTTCGAGATCTTCAAGAGAAGGGAGACCGGAGACGATATAATTATAATAGAGCACCATCAGCAGCGTGAATACGCCGGCAGCGCCGAAAAAATAATAGCGGTATTTCCGGAAAAAACCGCGGCTTCGGTTGAGCAGTTCAGCACGATACTTGGGGTCGTTGAAATATTTCTTCATTTCGTCGGAACTGTATCTTGGTTTTTTTTTCTCAGCCATAATCACTCATTATTACTTGGAACGTTTTGCAGGTGTTCGTTTCCGTTGTATTGCGCGGGGAGATTTCTTTCCTTTTGGTGCGAGCGGAATTTCAGCGGCAGATTCATTCCATTCTTTCAACTCGAGCGTGGAACCGTCAAATTCTGCGTACGTATTGTACTGGAGCCAGTCGCCGAGATTGAGATAAAGACCTTTTGCGGATACATGACGGAGCGGTTTGTGACGGTGTCCCATCACCACGAAATCATATCCTTCTTTGATCTTTTCGTCAGAGAATTTGATCATGCCGTCCGTCTCACCGAAATCCTTATTGCCGGTATATGCCCGGCTGGTTTTGGATGAACCTCGCGCAAGCGGAGCAGTCCAATTCGGATGCAGAAGTGAAAAAAGGAAAATGCTGATGGGACTTCGCAGGATCTTTTTCAGAATACGATATCCGGTGTCGTTCAGAGCGAGTCCATCTCCGTGGTGCAGGAAGAATTTTTTGCCGTAGAGAGTAATTCCAAACGGATCTTTATATACGGGAATACCGAGATCGTTCGGGAAGAAATCTTTCAGCCAGAAATCATGATTCCCGGCGATGTAATGGATCTTGATCCCTAGTTCCACCATTGAACCGAGTTTGGAAAGCACATGATGGTAACCGCGGGGAATGACGTATTTGTATTCAAACCAATAATCGAACAGATCGCCCATGATGAAGAGCTGCTCGCCATGCTGTTCCACGTGTGATAAAAATTTCAACAGCCTCTGTTCCTTTAATTTTTCCTGGAGGGAATCCTGAAGGCCCAAATGCACATCCGAGAAGAAGAAGATCTTTTTCATCGCTTGATCTCGACTGTTATCTCAACCGGCTGACTAAAACGGCTGCACCAGCCTTCAGTATCGGAACAATAAAAATAATTCAATTTCCCTTTGATCAATGTTTTGCCTGCGATTGAATTTTTCTTCGCGTTCAATGTGATGGTCACCGGCATTGTGTGGTCAAGATAGTCTTTCTTGCTCTTTTTATACTGCGGTTTTCCCGAGAGTTCATACGGCGAATCCTTTGCCAGGACGAATTCAATTGCAGGGGAAGTATTGATATGGATCCCTTCGCTCGGTGTTAAATGGAAGGAAACAGCGACAGAAGTTTTTGCCGAGACATTTGTCTGAATGGATATTTCCATCTTCACATGTTCGTTCACTGCGGGGGAATGCTGTACCGGCATCGTTACAAGGAACAAAAAGAGAATTACATTGATCATTAGGAGTTTTCCTCGACAGCTCTGATGTGGACTTTGTCGCTGACCCGTTCCAACAGGATGAGCCCGGCAACAAAAAAAAGACCGATCGTCAGGACGGAGATACGCTGGTCATTGGTAATATACGAAATCAGTCCGAACAAAAAAGTTCCGACTACAGCGGATGCTTTTCCGCATAATCCGTCATAGAATCCGAAAAATTCCGCTTCACGTTCTTTCGGAGTCAATTGTGCCATCAGACTCCGGCTTGCGGCCTGTGATGCGCCCATCGAACTTCCGGCAATTGCACCGACAAGGTAGAATATTTCTTTTGTTTGAGCGAAATATGCAGCGGTCACGACTCCGATCCAGATGAGTAGATTGATCGCGATAGTACGCTTCGCGCCGATCTTGTCCGTAACAACACCGAAGAAGAGTGAGCCGATGATGCCGGACGCCTGCACGATCGCAAATAAGACGAGGACCTCTTTAAGCGTGAAGTGCAGCGTCTGGGTGGCGAAGATGGATGCAAAAGAAATGACGGTGAGGATTCCATCGTTATAGATGAAGAATGCCAAAAGGAAACGCGAGACATTCGTATACTGTTTCAGGTGACCGATCGTTTCGCTGACGCGCTGTATTCCGGCTTTCACATACGAAACTTTATATTCAAATTTTGTTTTATGATCCCGGAGGAAAATGAACAAAGGAGCGGAGAAGAGCAGAAAAATTCCTGCGGCGATGACAAAACTGATTTTGATGTTATGAAGATTTTCGGGAACAAATCCTTCAGCATATAGCGGCATTGCAATCAGCAGTGTGACCAATGAGCCGACATATCCCATCGCAAATCCGTATCCGGAAACACGGCCGTAACTCCGTTCGGTGGTAAGGTTCGGGAGGAATGCGTCATAAAATACCAGACCTCCTTCGAATCCCACATTGGCGATGATGAACAGGAACATTCCGGTGACGATCATACCCGCATCCACAAAATAGAGGAGTGAAGTGGAAAGGATGCTGACGATGGTGAATCCGAAAAGGAACCGTTTTCTGCGGGACGAGAAATCTGCTGCAGCGCCGAGCACGGGAGCGATGAGAGCTGTAAGGAGCATGGAGACACTGACGGCAATTCCCCAGAGTAAGTCGCCGCGTCCGCTGCCGCCGGCAACGACCTCCTTAAAGTAGAGAGAGTAGCCGACTGCGACGATCATAACGGAGAATGACGTATTGGCAAAATCGAACAACGTCCAAACAAAGATCTGAAATCTGTTCGATTGTGTCGGAGAGGATGTCATGAAGGAATTACGTGTGTGATTTTTTGGATTGCGTCTCGAGCAGACCGCGGCCGGTCTTGTTCAGCACACCTTCTTTTTTCAGTTCGATCAGCACAGCATCCATAATGCCGTTGATAAATGTGCCGCTGCTTTCAGTGCTGTAATCTTTTGCGATCTCGATCGCTTCGTTGATGGACACTTTCGGAGGAATATCCGGAAAGTAGAGGATCTCGCACAGGCTCATACGGAGGAGGATCTTGTCGATCAATGCGATACGGTGAAAATCCCAATGTTCCGATTTGGCTTTGAGACGTTTGTCGATCTCCGCTTGATGGGAGATGGTCTTAATGAACATCGATTGAGCAAAATCAAAATCCGCTCCGTTCTCTTTCAGTTCGCTGAGGATCGTATCAACAACATGCTGCGGTGCATCTTTGGAGATCTCGATGGCGTAGAGTGCCTGCATCACTAATTCACGGATCTGTCTTCGTTTCGGTATTTTTTGCTCAGTCATAGATCAAAGATACGGAATAATGGGAAGCGGTGCCACAGATTAAATGAACTGAGACCTCTATGGGAACCTTAAACGAATCTCTCACAAAGAGGCCAAGGCGCAAAATATGATCCCAACTTTGTCCTTTGCGTCTTTGTGCCTTCGTGAGATGACTTTTTTAGATTTTTTTGAATTGATGTTCTCGGTATTTGAAGATTACTGAAAAAGCGGAGAGATTTTTGTATTTTATGACCATATGTTATCCAAATTACTTCCCACACCATCTGATTTCCCCCGGGATCAGGTCAGCACACTCCGGCAGAATATTATGATGCATTTGTTGGACGGTTCCTTCTATGTGCTTGGAATGAGTCTCGTTTCGATGCAGACGATCCTTCCGATCTTTGTGAAAGAACTCGGTGGAAGTCCTGTTTCCATCGGTTCGGTGCAGGTGTTGTGGTGGATAGGACAGAATATACCCGGGATTGCCGTTGCGCATTCGTTGAGAAAACGAACTCAATTCATGGGTCCGATGGCGTTCTGGGGATTGATGCATCGCATTATGCTGCTGGTGTGCGGTATCGCAGCATTCTTTTTGATCGGGAGGATCTCGTCTGAATTTGCCGTGCCGCTGTTCCTCTTTATGATCTTTCTGATACCGATGATCGGCGGATTTTCCGGACTGCCGTGGTTCCAAGTCTTTACGAAAACTGTTCCGGTGAAACTGCGCGGACGGCTGATGGGGATCCGTCAATTGCTCGGCTCCGCTGCCGGTGCGGTGGGAGGGACGATCGTTAGTTTTATTCTCTACGCTGTTTCCTTTCCTTTAAATTTTGCTCTGCTTTTCTTTCTGGCATTTATCATGACGATGATCTCGTTCAATTTCCTTGTTCGGGTGAAAGAAACACCCTCCCTCCGCGACGAGCAGGATGAACAGAAAAAAAATATCCTCTCGGATGCTTGGAAGATCATCGCCACGAATAAGAACTTCAGGAATTTTTTGATCGCGGATGCTTTTGCATTGATGTCGCTAGCGGCATCTTCGTTCTATTCTGTCTATGCCGTGGAAAAATTCAATCTTCCGCCCTCCTATGCCGGAACATTCACTGCGATCGTGATGATCACGAATGTCGCCGCGAATATCATCTTTGGCATCGTGGCTGATACCTACGGTCATAAGACGAGCATGCTTGTCCTGTCGATCTCTTCCGCATGTGCGGCGCTGTTCGCAGTGATCTCTACCAATATTCTGATGTATGGATTTGTCTTCTTCTTCCTTGCCTGTGCAGTGCAGATCCAGGCGATCTCGCGCCAGGCATTCATTGCGGAAATGTGCAGAGAAAATGACCGTCCGATGTATATTGGTATCATGAATACCGTCACCGCGCCGACAGTCTTCATCGGCATCGTATTCGGGTTGATGGTTCCCTCGATCGGTTATCCGGCAATTTTTGTGATTACATCGTTGCTTGCTGTGAATTCCTTTATGATATTATATAAGTTTATAGCTGAACCGAGAAAATAATCCATCATCAATTGGACTCAATGAAACCGATCTCCATTAAACAAACCGATCCCGAAACAATCACGTTCACGTGGGACGATCAACGTGTCACTCCGATGTCCATCAGACTGCTCCGCGATGAATGTCCCTGCGCCGAATGCAAAGGGGAGACGGTGCTGATGCATCAGATTCTGCCGGTTGTGAAACCGAAACTGCCGGGACACTATTCCATCATGAAGATCATTCCGGTGGGAAGTTATGCCATCCAGATCACCTGGGGCGACACACACGATACGGGTTTGTATGCATGGGAATATCTCCGGAACCTCCATCAGAAACAGCAGTGATCCAACATCAAGTGAGGAATGAATGAACAAGACCATTCGAAAAGAATTGATACAACGGGCTGTTGATGCAAAGAAAACGTCCTACTCACCGTACTCTAAGTTCAGAGTCGGCGCGTCACTCCTCACAAGCGACGGCGAGATATTCTCCGGCTGTAATGTGGAGAATGCTTCCTACGGACTTGCGATCTGTGCGGAGCGTAATGCAGTATTCCAGGCAGCATTTGCAGGAAAACGAAAGATCGTAGCAGTAGCCGTTACCTCCGATGAAAAATCATTCCTTACTCCGTGCGGTGCCTGCCGTCAAGTGATCTCGGAATTTGCAAGCGGAGATGCGGAGATCATCCTTGTCTCGGCAGACGGAAAAACAAAGTCTCTGAAATTCGAAAAGATCTTTCCGACTCCTCCGGCACTTGAAAAATTGAAAAAGTAATTCTCTCACCGAAATATCATGCTCATCATTATTGCAAGTACACGTTCACCAAAGATCAACGGAGCGAAGAGGGCTGTTGAACGCCTTGCACCGTTCATTGATCAGGAATATTCTTCGATCCTCTTTGAATCGGTAGAAGCAGTGAGCGGTGTCAGCGATATGCCGATCTCACTTGAAGAGACGATTGCCGGTGCAAAGAACCGCGCAATGAATGCATTCCGGAAACACGAGAATGAAACGGTGATCAGTCTGGGTGTTGAAGGAGGATTGTTCGAGACGGAAGGGAAAGTATTCCTGCAGAGTTGGTCCTGTGCGTTCGACGGCACGGTCATTCATTTGGGAAGTTCGGGTGCGATCGAATTGCCGAAGCAATTATCGGATGATGTGATGGTGAATGGCGTTGAGCTGAGCGCGGCGATCGACAAATTTTCCCAACAGGCCGATGTCCGGAGTAAACAGGG
>CAIVNT010000056.1 GCA_903907305.1 uncultured Ignavibacteriota bacterium | reverse complement strand
TGCCCCCTGCATTACGGTGATAATCGAACGATCTTCCACGAATTATCGTCCTGTAAACGATATACAACTCTGTCGTGGAGACGATTGGATCTTCCCTGCCAAAATTCAAATTCATCAGGAATGACCCTGTAACCGCCCCACTGCGGCGGTAACGGAATTTCTCCATTCTTAAATTTCTCCAGCATATCGACAAACGCTTTCTCAAGAAGAGAACGTGCCGATATCTCACTGCTTTGCTGTGAAGCCCATGCGCCTAACTGAGAATCAATTGGGCGGGTCTTGAAGTATTCAAATGATTCAATCGGCGATATCTTTTCAACTCTTCCAACGATGCGCACCTGACGTTCCAAAGGCTCCCAAAACAATAAAAGTGCAGCGTGCGGATTTGTTTTTAGATCGTTTGATTTGGCGCTTTCGTAGTTTGTAAAAAATACGAATCCTTTATCATCGTAATTTTTTAGCAGCACCATACGTGCGGATGGTCGTCCATTGGTATCAGCGGTTGCCAGAGTCATTGCGTTCACTTCGGGAATCTCTGAACGAATCGCTTCTTTGAACCAGATGTTAAACTGATCGAATGGATTTTTTTCTACTTCGTGTTCATCGAGAGAACCTTTTTTATAATCTGTTCTAATATCGGCGATATTCATCTTCTCTGAATTCATTGTGTAAATATAGCGAAAATTTGCTTCGCTTAGAAGAAAAAGAAAATCCCCAATTTTTTTAGGATTGGGGACTAAAGTTTCCTTAAAGATCATTTTCTCAGGCTGCCCTTCGACTCCCGCCAATGTGGCGGCAGGCCGCGCAGTGTGTCCATTTTCATTTCACAGGAGTTGTACCGTTATTTGCTCTTATCCGGGAACGGCGGATGGTTCGGAACACGGTATTTGAACTTCTTCATATCTTCTTTTATCACTTCGATCGCTTTTTGAAGCTGTTCATCCAGACCGCCGAATTCCGTTGCAGGATCATTATCTACAACGATATCGGGATCCACTCCGTGTCCTTCCATGATCCAGTTTGTTCCTTCATTGTCGAAGCGGGAGAATTCAGGACGGTTCATGAATCCTCCGTCGACAAATGGAAGCGAGCCACGAATACCGACAACACCACCCCATGACCGTTTACCGATCAATTTTCCGATACCATATTTGCGGAAGCGATACGGGAAGATATCACCATCGGAAGCGGAGAACTCATCCAACAACAGAACTTTGGGACCATAATGCATACCGTCGGGATTGAGTGACGGTGTTCCATTGCGCTGATACCCTACCATTGCCGGCTGACGGTTGAGTCGTTCGGCGATCATCGGTGAAACATTGCCGCCGCCGTTTCCGCGGTCATCAATGATCAACGCTTCTTTCTGAAGTTGGGGATAATAATGTTTGGAAAATTCATTCAATCCATTCGCACCCATATCCGGGATGTGAATATACCCGATCTTGCCGTCCGACGCCTTATTCACTATTTCGATATTCCTCTCAACCCAGTTGTAATAATACAATGATGCTTCGCTTCCGATGGGAACGACTGTTGCTTCACGATTTCCCGCTTCTGATGGAGAAGAATTCACCTTTAACTTTACTTGTTTCCCGACTGTCCCAACGAGCGCTTCATTGATATCGATCATCTCATTTGTTGATCTTCCATTCAAAGCGATGATGTAATCACCCTCTTTTACGTCGACTCCAATCTCAGTCAACGGTGATCGAAGTGATGCATCCCAGTTCTGTCCTTTCAGAATCTTTGTGATGCGGTAGAACTTTGATGCTGCATCCCGTTCGATCTTGGCACCGAGAAGACCGAGCTTGATCCGTTCCGATTTTGGATAGTCTCCGCCGCCGACGTATGCGTGACCGATGTTGAGTTCAGAGATCATCTCTCCGATCACATAGGTCAAGTCGACACGATGGTTCACAAAAGGAAGTAATTGTGAATAGTTCTCTTTCATTCTTTTCCAATCCACTCCATGCATGT
>CAIVNT010000055.1 GCA_903907305.1 uncultured Ignavibacteriota bacterium | reverse complement strand
GGAATTGCTCCGCAGAACAGCAGAAGGATATGTTGTGGAGCGGGATATCAATAATACTGAGTGTCGCTTTGATGTTGTTTCGGTATTGTGGAAGGATGGAAAAGAGGAGTGCACGATACTGAAGGACTGTTTTTAAATAATAAAAAGGAGTCCGTTATGGCTTGAATTTATTTTAAAAATACTCTGTCATGCCCGAATGTTCCTATCGGGCATCCATATTTCTGGATTCCCGCTCGAAGAGTCGAGTCTTCGACTAAAAACGTGCGACCTACGGCCCCGTTGGGGGAATGACAACCATACAAAAAATAGTTTGTTATAGAGTTGGCTTCTACTTAATCGGAGAAATGACCATCGAAAAGAAAATATCACTCAAAGATGTGGATGCCTTATCCCTGCTGGGATACAATGACTCGCATCTTCATCTGATCGAACAGCGGTTCGATGCATCCATCACAGCACGAGGAAGCAACATCACTTTGCGCGGTGAGGAGGAGGAACTTCAGCAGCTGGAACGGGTATTCAATGAACTTCAATTCCTCCTTTCCAAGAATGGGGTCCTGACGGCGAATGATGTGAATACTGTGCTTGATCTTGTTGTGGACGTTGCACCGGTAAAATTCGCTTCGCTTAAGATGAAAGAGAATGATGTTGCTGTTCTCTTTACAAAAAATTCCATCATCAAAGCAAAGACGCCGACGCAGCGGGAGTATCTCGCCAAAGCGCTCAAGAATGATATCATTTTTGCGGTGGGACCTGCCGGAACGGGAAAGACATATCTTGCGGTTGCAATGGCGGTGGCGAGTCTGAAGAATAATGAAGTGAGCAAGATCGTCCTTGCCCGTCCCGCGGTGGAAGCGGGAGAATCGCTCGGATTCCTTCCCGGCGATATGGCACAGAAGATCGATCCGTATCTGCGTCCATTATATGATGCGTTGGACGATATGTTGCCGAGTGAAAAATTGAAAATGTATGTGGAGCGGCGTATCATTGAGATCGTCCCGCTGGCGTATATGCGTGGACGAACTCTTCATAATGCGTTTGTGATCCTGGATGAGGCGCAGAATGCTACAGCGATGCAGATGAAGATGTTCCTGACGCGTTTGGGAAACAATTCGAAAGCGATCATCACCGGCGATGTTACACAGATCGATCTGCCGTCGAACGTCACATCGGGTCTGGTACAGATCCAGGAAGTGCTGAAGAAGATCGACGGGATCGATTTTGTTTATTTTGATAAGATGGACGTTGTCCGTCACCGCTTGGTGCGCGAGATCATCGATGCATATGCGAAATTCGGTGAGAAGGAGAACGGAAGGCAGAAGTGATGCACATTTCTTGTCTGGGAGAGAAAAACTATGAAATCGTTGATAGCATTATGTCTTTTTGTCACCGCCGGCATTGGGTGTTCGGATTCATCGGTGAATTCCGGACAACCGCCGCTTGGTGAGATCGTATTCGAAGCGGAATATTTGAACTTCGCATGGGGTGTCTCGTGGAATGGAACATATGTTGATGTCAACGGCAATGTACGTACCTATGATCGATCACGGGATACGGTCATGTGGAGAGATGACGATAATGGTATGTTCACTGAAGAAGAATTACAGAGGAAATATCAGCGCCGCGACACATTGCGGTCATTGATTCCGGCAGATTCACTTTCCAGAATGAAACAAATGGCGCAAACCATCGATGCAAAAACATATTCCGATACAGTCTCTATGGGAGCGGATATGGGAACGTGGACGACATCGGTCTATCTCTATCGTCCAGAAATAAAAAAATACCAGCGGATCATTCTCAGTCAGGACGGAGACCGCAGATTCTTCAATACGTCAGCGAACGCGAAGGAAATCTCCGATTGGCTGAAACGGATCGGTTGAATCACTCGTGACCCTTCGCTTCATTCCACAATTCATCCATTTCGACAAGACTCGTCGTATGGATATCTTTTCCCAGTTCCTGTAAACGCTTCTCGATAAAGGTGAATCGGTCTGTGAATGATTTCACCGTAGTGTGCAAGGCTTCCTCAGGATCAACGCCGATAAAACGTGAATAATTGACAAGAGAGAAGAGCACATCGCCGAATTCTTTGTGCGTATGTTCTTTGTTGCCGGACTCGACCGCTTCATGCAGTTCGCTGATCTCTTCCTCAACTTTTTTCCAGACATCTTCTTTCTTCGTCCAATCAAATCCGACTTTTGACGCTTTCTTCTGCACTTTCTCCGCTTTCATCAGCGCGGGATAATGATTCGGGATCCCCTCCAGCACGGACATTCTTCCTTCGGTCATTTTGATTGTCTCCCACAATGCGGATTGTTCCGCGCCGGAATTGACAACGGCTTCCCCGTAGATATGCGGATGACGGCGTATCAGTTTCGCATTGATGGCAGTAAACACCTCTTCCAGCGTGAACTTCTTTTCTTCCTCTGCAATGATGGAATGGAAGAGCACCTGCAGAGCGACATCACCCAATTCCCCTTTCAGATCGTCGAAGTTCTTCCGGTCGATCGCATCGAGCGCTTCGTATGCTTCTTCCACAAAATGCTTCTTCAATGATTCGTGGGTCTGTTCCTTATCCCACGGACATTCGTTCCGAAGACGGCGCATGATGGTGACAAATTCATCGAATTCTTTCATGATTTTCCTATAGGTATTTTCTGTGAAAAAAACACTACACTTTAAAAAGTATTTCCATCAACCCGCAGATAATTCAAGAAAAGGTATTGGCATTTACAATATCCCTTTTGTAATTTTCGGTCAGGGGAAAACAAACCGCTATGAAAATACTTGTTATCATAATTTTTGCTATTGCTGTTTTCGCTGCAGTGTTCCTGCACATTGTCTCGAAAAAACAACCAGCCGATCTTATCATCATTAATGCGAACATCTACACCGTTGATGCAGAGAACTCCAAAGCAGAAGCGGTTGCGGTCCGCGGAAGCAGATTGATCGCTGTCGGCACCTCACAAGATATACAAAAACAGTATACTTCTCAAAATGTGATCGATGCAGATGGGAAGACGATCATTCCCGGAATGATCGATTCACACGCGCACGTCATGGGACTCGGCCAAAGTCTTTCGGAATTGAATCTGTACGGAACATCGTCGTCACAGCAGATCGTAGAGATGCTCGCTGCGCGCGTTCTGATCGCGAAACCGGGAGAATGGATACGCGGACGCGGGTGGGATCAGAACGATTGGGGAAACGGTACGGGACAAAAACCGTTCCCGACTGCGGCGATGTTGGACAAAGTTTCACCGAATAATCCTGTTATCCTCAACAGGATCGACGGCCACGCTATTTGGGTGAATTCCAAAGCGATGGAGATCGCAAAGAACAGTTCGGATATTACGATTGAAGTTGACGGCGGGATCGTGCAGAAAGATCGTTTCGGAAATCCCACGGGCGTGTTCGTTGATAATGCGGAATCGCTTATCAGAAAAGTTGTTCCCGAATATTCCATCGAAGAAAAAATTGAATTATATCGCAAAGCATTCAAAGAGTGTCTGCGGTTCGGTCTTACCGGAATTCATGACATGGGAATTGACCGGACCGATTTCGATATTTACCGTTCGCTTGCCAAGACAAAAGAATTGCCGCTGCGGATCTACGCGTTGATCGGAGGAAACGGGG
This sequence comes from uncultured Ignavibacteriota bacterium, assembly GCA_903907305.1. Lineage (GTDB taxonomy): Bacteria > Bacteroidota > Ignavibacteria > UBA10030 > UBA8401 > UBA8401. Next base: position 1,506 of record CAIVNT010000055.1, on the reverse strand, counting down.
AATTTCTTGACGCAATGCTGAAGAGCGGCCCATACGTTGACGTGACAAATCATTTCCTTTCGCTGCGCTCCATCAAATTATATCTGGACGGCGCACTCGGTTCACGCGGTGCAGCACTAATCGAGCCGTACAGCGATGAACCCGAAAACCGCGGTGTGATCACCTTCTCTCCTGATTCCATACGGGTGATAACGGAACAGGCGCTGCAAAGAGGATTCCAGGTATGTGTGCATGCGATCGGGGATAGAGCCAATAAGACCGCATTGGATGAGTTCGAAGCAGCGTCAAAGAAATATCCGGTACAGGCCCGCAATGCGCGGCTGCGGATAGAACATGCGCAGATCATTGCCCCCGATGATATCCCGAGGTTCAAACAACTGAATATTATTCCAAGTATGCAGCCGACACACGCCACATCGGATATGTATTGGGCACAGGCGCGGCTTGGTCCAGAGAGAATCCTTGGCGCTTACGCGTGGCGGTTCCTCCTTGATGACGGCAATATCATCCCGGCGGGTTCGGATTTTCCGGTGGAACTGCCGAATCCTCTGAACGGATTCTATGCTGCGATTACCCGGCAGGATAAAGATGGAATTCCACGCACTGCACATGATGTTGAGAAGTTATTCCAGCTCTCTGCCGAACATATCCGCGATACCACACTGTTCGACGGCGGCTGGTTTGCTCCGCAGAAAATGAAACGGGAAGAAGCACTTCGGGCCTTCACCATGTGGGGTGCGTATGCAGAATTCCTGGAGAACGAGAAAGGGAGCATTGAAGGGGGAAAACTGGCGGACTTGGTGATGCTGTCCAAAGATATTATGACCGTTGAACCAAAAGAAATCCTCACGACAGAAGTGGAAATGACGATTGTCGGAGGGAAGATCCGCTACAAAAAATGAAATGAATGATCCTATCTGCCCGAAGAGAACGGTACCAAACCACGGAGGTTGTTATGTATGAAAAATTATTGTCCGAAGCTGAACGCTATTTAGAATCGCATAAGACAAAAGAAGTTCCTATCCTGGAATTGTGGGATGAAATGGCGGAGCGGGCAGAGAATGTGAAATTCGATATGCCGGAGAATCTCGGCGATTTTGAGATGCTCATCGAAGCGGACAAACGATTCATCTTTGTTGCCGCTAAGATCGAGGATGAGATCGAAGATGTTGATGTTGGTGAAGAGGAGGGAGAATATGAAGTGGGTGAGGATTTTTTTGAAGTGGAGAAGATGGAGAAACTCGGATTCAATCAGGATCAGATCGTCGGATTGAAAAAGTACGAGAAGAAGAAACGGACCGATGTTGATGACGACGATGATGACCGGCATGATCTGCACGCGCAGAAAGTGGCAAAGGTTGAACCGAAAAAAAACGCCGTCGCTGAACCGCTTACGAAAAAATCGAATGGCGCAGTGCCGAAACTGATGAAAACAAAATCAAAGGTCACAAAGTCCAATAAAGGGAAGAAGTAATTATTGAGTTCAGCAGCCACGCCAAAAAAGAT
>CAIVNT010000054.1 GCA_903907305.1 uncultured Ignavibacteriota bacterium | reverse complement strand
GGTCCGGCAGAAAATCATTCACCGCAGTACCGCCGCAATTGATCTTTAAGGGGAACGAGAGACGTTTCGGTTTTGTGATCGCAATACTTCTCCCCCCGAGTGTGTTCGGCGGTACGAACTTGTCCTTGATATTCTGCAGGATCAACGTTGAAAGAGTCGATGTATCATATGAAGCAACGGTCAATCGGACCGTCTTCTTATTGGAATACAGAACGGCACTTGTGACCGTATTATTGAGAACAAGATAATTATTGATCGTGACCGCCGAAAGACTGTCCACCTCTTCGAAGAAATTGACTACGATTCCATCCGCCTCGGCGCGAGCGCTCGAGACACCTGGTGCACCATTGTCCGTAAACCCGATACTGGCTTCTTTGGTGAGACAAAGGACCATCATGCCGTCTTTGAACACGATATTCTCCGGAATAAAATCACATTGGTTATCGCCAAATGTATGACTAGCACGATCCCAGCGTGCTGCATCATACGAGTTAAAATCATCCTTCCACTGAAATGTAAAATTATTATTTGTTCCGCTCGTTCCGGAATCCGGTGTGAATGATGAATAACTGACAAAATCATAATAGGCAAACGCCGGCAATGAATTTTCATTCCACACACCTGACCAGTTTTGAAGTGTTAAGGATTGGATCCAAATATTCATCATGATCTTTTGCGGATAGATCAACGTTTGGATCTGTGATGCGGTCTGACGATATGATTCAGCTCCATCAATGAACCATGCAACGTATGACGGTGTCCATTCAATAGCATAGGTATGAAAATCTAATGACGGATTGAACGGTGTTTGTCGTCGTCCGACATGATTTGTCTGTCCTGGAGTAATGATATTGTATTGCACATCATCCGAGTATCGTCCCATTATTTCGATATCGATCTCATTCCATTTTTGTGAGTCGAATGGATCCATATCGTTATACGTAAAAAATGAAGAGAGCATACCTTCACGTTGCACAGCTTTCATTCGTACCTCAAACCGGCCGTACAGATATGACTCTTTCGTCCGGTACTCAGCGCCTTTATATATCTTCGCGGAGACTGTCAGAGGAAGGAAAAGGAACAACAGAACCAACAGATTTTTTTTCATTGTATCATTTAATCATGATCATTTTTTTTGTTTGCACGAACGATCCTGCCCGCACGGTATAAAAATACATCCCGCTGGAATGCGACACTGCGGAGAATGTTGAAGTATGCTCACCCGGTTCCTGCACATTGTTCACCAATGTCGCGATCTCTTTTCCCAGCAGATCTCTCACGGTAAGGATCACCATACTGCGCTCGGGTAGCACATACCGAATGACGGTGGAGGGATTGAATGGATTCGGATAATTCTGATACAGTGCAAATGACAAGGGCAGAGCGGCGTGTGCGGCCTCTTTCGTTTCGGTGATCCCTTCACTGAAATTAATATATTTTTTATATATGGACGTGAGATTCGCATACACCGGTTTGGGATTGGAACGATCCATCCGCAGCAGACCC
>CAIVNT010000053.1 GCA_903907305.1 uncultured Ignavibacteriota bacterium | reverse complement strand
TAAGCAAGCTGAAACAAAAGAAGCAAATCGTAGCACCTGAAAGGATTTTATGTCCAAACACATCTGTCTCTTCGAAGACATTTACCACCCGAATCTTCTACCGCTCGTCTATTTCCGTCCCACATTCAATCTGCGTTGCGGTATTCTGTCGCTGAAGGAAAAGGTTCAGTTCGCATATCCGAAAGCGGATGTAAGCCTTCATTGCCGTTCCTATCTGGCGGACTATATGCGTCTGCGCAATCCCGGTCACGCGGTGAACGACATCGGTGCGAAGGATTGTCTTTTCATTAATGGACGGGCCCTTGTAGATGAAAAGTTCGTGAAGCTGATCCCGCAGAACGGTGATTCCGATATTGTCTATGTGAATGAGGATAAAGTCGTTGCCGCCCGTGTGAGCGGTGATACACTCAAGCGGCTGAAGAGTCATCTGAACGGGATATTTTCCATATCGGATTTTGACGGACTGCAGGTGCAGCAGGTTGATGTGAAGTTGATCTCGTATCCGTGGGAATTGATCAAGCACAACGGAGATCAGCTCCGGGCGGATTTTGAAATGTTGAAAAAGCTCCGGAAGAATAAGAAAACGAAATTTAAAAAATATCCCGGCGTTTATATCCTGAACGAAAAAAATGTCATTATCGGTGAAGGTTCAGAGATTAAGCCGGGTGTTGTGATCGATGCAGAGAATGGACCTGTCTATATCGGGAAGAACGTCCAGATCATGCCGTTCTCCACGATCATCGGTCCGTCATACATCGGTGATCATTCCATCGTCAAGGTGGGTGCAAAGATCTATCAGGACTGCAGTATCGGACCGGTCTGCAAGATCGGCGGAGAGATCGAAGCGACCATTCTGCACAGTTACTCCAACAAACAGCATGACGGATTCCTCGGCCATTCCTATCTTGGTGCGTGGGTGAACTGCGGCGCCGGTACAGTGACGAGCGATCTGAAGAATAATTACAGCACGGTGAAAGTATATGTGAACGGCGAACCGGTGGACAGCGGTATGCAGTTCGTCGGCGTTACGATAGGCGATCATTCCAAAACTGCGATCAATTCCACGTTCAATACAGGAACAGTGATCGGTGTTTCATCCAATGTGTTCGGAACAGGATTCCCGCCAAAATATGTCCCATCATTTTCATGGGGAGCGGCAGGAGAGACCTTTACAACGTATAATATAGAGAAGGCACTCAACGTCGCCGGGAAAGTAATGGTCCGCAGAGGCATTGATCTGAGCGAACAGGAAGAAAAGCTTTTCCGGAAGATATTCGATCTGACAAGCGATGAACGAAGAAAACGCGGTATGCCGCTGTAATGTAGTTTTGCATTGTGACCGCCCAATCAATTCTATTCCCTTGATCGTTCTATTTGTGGGATTTTGTGTCTTAGTGTTTTTGTGGCGAAGAATTTGAAGTTATTTTTTTTGTATGAAGTATCTCACAGTGAAAGCAGACCATATAACATGGAAAATCATTTAGACTTTAACGAGTTACGGGAAGATAAAAAACAATTATTCAGCGGCGTACGGGGAACTTCCGTGAAGATCCTCAATCGTGTGGAGCGCACTGATTCATATCTGGACAAGCTACTGGAAGCAGAACTCCGCTCCGGTGAACTGAACGATTTCGACAAAGCATTGCTGATGGAGATCGTTCACGGCGTCCTCCGCTGGCAGTCCAAACTGGATTGGGTGCTGAACGGATTCTTTCACGGAAATTTTGCGAAAGCCGAAGTGACTGTCCGCAACACTTTACGTTCGGCTCTGTATCAGATTCTTTTTCTGGATAAAGTGCCGGACCATGCTGCAGTAAATGAAGCGGTGGAATTCATCAAGCGTATCCGCGGTGAAAAAGCAGGCGGGCTGGTGAATGGTGTTCTGCGAAACATCATTCGAAATAAGGAGGGGATCCATTATCCCGATGTGCAGAACGATGCAGCGTTGTATCTCTCCACAATGTATTCTTTTCCTTTGTGGATGGTGAAACGATGGATGAACCGTTTTGGCTTTTACGAAACAGAAAAACTGCTTGAAGCACAGAATCAAAAACCGGGTCTGACCTTGCGAGTGAACACAATGAAGACCACGGTTGAAGATTTCAAAAAAATGTTCGATCTGCAGAATATCACCTATGAATCGTCGGCGTTCCTTCCAATGTTCATGCGGACGACAAATCTCACCAACATTTCAAACTCGGAGATCTTCCGCCGCGGTTTCTTCACCGTGCAGGACGAAAGTGCGGGGATGGCAGCAAATCTGCTTGATGTAAAGCCGGGGGAGAGAGTAATCGATCTTTGTTCCGCTCCCGGAGGAAAGACGACATTCTTTGGCGAGATAATGAAGAATGAAGGGACGATCGTTGCGGTGGATAAGTATCAAACTCGTTTGAATCTTGTAAAATCGGCATGTGAACGTCTCGGTATCACGAATGTGGAACTGGTTGCGGCAGATGCCATTGAATATCAAACAGAACTTGCGGATAAGATACTCATCGATGCACCGTGCTCCGGACTAGGCGTACTTTCAAAGAAACCCGATATCAAGATCAAACGGGAGATGCGCGACATCAACGAAGTGGTGAAGATCCAGGAACAGCTGCTGAACAATGCCGCAACACTGCTGAAACCCGACGGAGCGATCGTCTATAGTACCTGTACGCTGGAACCGGAAGAGAACTTCATCGTGGTCAAAAAATTTCTTTCGAGCCATCCGGAATTTGAGATCGATCATGCGGCAAAATACGGTAACGAAAAGATTGTCTCTGCGGATGGTTTCATTGAGACATTTCCTCACAGAAACGGAATCGACGGTTCTTTTGCAATTCGGCTGATCCGGAGTGTCCTTTAAAATTAATTTGAAAGAAACCCATTATGAATAAATATAACGACCTCTTTGTCGGTGAATTAGACCGCATCCAAGCTGCCAATACATATAAATATGAGACCGCATTTTCAACGCCGCAAGCCGGTGAAGTGAAGGTGAACGGCAAAAAAGTAGTGATGATGGCATCCAACAATTATCTCGGGATGTCAAATCATCCCATGGTGAAAAAAGCGGCAATCGATGCAATCAAAGAATACGGCTACGGCATGGCGTCGGTCCGGTTCCTCTGCGGCACACAGACGATCCATCTGGAACTGGAAAAGAAGATCTCAAAATTCGTCGGTACCGAAGATACGATCCTGTTCTCCTCCGCGTTTGTAGCGAACAATGCATTCTTTCCTTCGCTGCTCAATGAAAAGTTAGGATACGAAGATTACCGCGACGTCATCTATACGGACGGGCTGAATCATGCGAGCATCATCGACGGTATGCGTCTCTGCAAGACCGAAACGACTGACAAGAAGATCTACAAGAATAATGATATCACTCAATTGGAACAACTGCTCGAAGCGGACAAGAATGCTGATTATCGGTTCAAGATCATTGCCTCGGACGGTGTGTTCAGCATGGAAGGGAGTTATGCTCATCTTCAAAAATTGGTCGAACTTTCGAACAAATATAATGCACTGCTGTTCATTGATGATTGCCACGCAATCGGTGTTGCGGGGAAGACCGGACGGGGCACGCCGGAAAAATTCGGTGTGTACAAAAAAGTGGATGTGTTGACAGGAACACTTGGTAAGGCGATCGGCGGTGCTCTCGGCGGATACGTGAGCGGCAGCAAAAAAATGGTGGAATATATGCGCCAGAAATCCCGTCCGTATACATTCTCTAATTCACTTCCGCCGTCCGTGGTGATGGCGAGTATCGCAGCGATCGATCTTTTGTCGAAGGATAAATCGATTGTCACTCGTCTGCACGACAACACCGCTTATTTCAGAAAGGAGATCGCATCGTTGGGATTCCGTATTCTGGAAGGCGATCATCCCATCGTTCCGGTGATGCTGGGCGAAGCGTCCGTTGCACAAGAGATGAGCAGGAATCTGCTCAAAGCGGGGGTCTATGTGAAAGGACTCTGGTTTCCGGTGGTTCCGAAAGGGGAAGCGCGTCTTCGCGTTCAGATCTCCGCCGCATTATCAAAAAAGAATATCGATCATGCTCTCGGCGCATTCG